>NZ_CP129379.1 GCF_030435705.1 Rhizobium sp. SSA_523 | reverse complement strand
GGGCTAAGTTTCCCCTAAGCGGGGCACGGTATAAAGAAGCGGGGCAGCACATAGATGGGCCAATAGATCGGCATGCGCGTTCTGCATTTCTTCAAGACCTATTGGCCCGATACGTTCGGCGGCGTGGAGCGTACCATTCATGCGCTGGCCAAGGGCTGCCACGCCCATGGCGTGACCGCCGATGTCCTGGCGCTCAGCCCCGCGCCGAAGCCAGAACCCTTTTTCTTCGACGATCACCGGGTGATCCAGGTCCGCCAGGATATCGATCTGGCCTCGACCGGTTTTTCGCGCGCCGCCTTTCCCGCCTTCCGCCGGCTGGCCAGGGAGGCCGATCTCATCCATTATCATTTCCCCTGGCCCTTCATGGATCTGGTGGAATTTGCAATTGCGCATGGCAAGCCGGTGGTGGTGACCTACCACTCCGATATTGTGAAGCAGAAGCTGCTGCTGAAACTCTACGCGCCGCTGATGCACCGCTTCCTCGCCCGCGCCGATCGCATCATTGCCACCTCGCCCAACTATCTTGCCTCGAGCCCGGTCCTGTCGGCGCATCGCGACCGCGTGGAGGTCATCCCGCTCGGGCTCGACGAGGCCGATATGCCGATCGCCGAGCCCGAACGCCTGGCGCGCTGGCGGGCCCGCTTTCCCGACGGCTTCTTTCTCTTCGTCGGCGTGCTGCGCTATTACAAGGGCATCCATATTCTCTATGAAGCGGCGCGGCGCACCGGCCTGCCCGTGGTGATGATTGGCGGCGGCGAAGCGGAGGAGAGTTTCCGGGCCCGCGCCCTGGCCGATGGCCTTGCCAATCTGCATGTGCTGGGACCGCTGGACGATGCCGACAAGGCGGCGCTTCTTTCGCTCTGCCGCGCCTTTGCCTTTCCCTCGCATCTGCGCTCGGAAGCCTTCGGCCTGTCGCTGGTGGAAGCCGCCATGGCCGGCAAGCCGATGATTTCCTGCGAGATCGGCACGGGCACCACCTATGTGAACCGTGAGGGCGAGACCGGCCTCACCATTGCCCCGGAGGATCCGGCCGCGCTGGCCGCGGCGATGCAGAGGCTGTGGCAGGATGAGGAGCTGTGCCGGCGCTTCGGCGCCGCCGCAAGGCTGCGCTATGAAACCCTGTTCACCGCCGACAGGATGACGCAAAGCTATGCAGCGCTTTACCGAAAGCTCTGCAAGGTCTGAAAAAACCGGATTTTTCAAGAGGATGGGGCCGGGACGCGCCCCCTCCCAGCCGAAATCGCTCAGCCGAAATCGCTCAGCCGAAATAGCTCAGCACGTCATCGATCAGCGCGGCCTTGCCGACCACTGTCATGGTGCTGTGGTCGGGCGCGACATTGGTCCAGATACCGAGCGCGCTTGTCGGCAGCGCATCGCTGCCCGCCTGCTCGATCAGAAGCTTGCCGCTCTGATATTCGAAGGTGAACTGGCCGCCCATTTTCTGCGTCAGATATTCCTTGAACGCATAGGACTTCACATCGTCGAAACTGGTCTTCGAAGCAAAGCCGACCTTGCTCACCAGGCTGTCGAGCGTATCCAGAGATACGGCGATCTGGGGCTTGGCCTCCTGCTTCGGCGGTGCGGCCGCGCCGCTCTCCGCCTTGCTGTCCGATGCGGGCAGCGCGCCGGTCTTGACCGTGTCGCCGGTCAGGGCCTTCAGGCCGCTGCTGGCAGTCGCCGTGCTGTCTGCCGCCGGCGGCGCTTCGGCGCTGCGGGCCATGGGTTCGGAAACGAGAATGACATCGGCGGGCTTGGCCGGCTGGCTTGCGGTCTCCTTGTGATCGAGCGCGGCGCTGACCGCCACCTCGACCTGCTTCAGCACCACCTGCTGCGGAGCAAGCAGGCCGGTCGCCTTGGCGTCCTCCACCCTGTCGCGGCTCGACAGTTCGGCCGGAGCGGCCGCCTGTTCGAAGGCGCGGATATGGACGGATGTCTCGGTCTGCTGCGCCATCATCTTGTGCAGGTCGGAGCCGAGGTATTGCAGGATCGGCTCCTCGGCATGCTGCGACAGCAGCGCCGGCTTCTCGGCCTCGACCGGCAGGGAAGTGGTCTTGGCGTCGACCGACAAAGCAAGCTCGGCCGCCAGGATCACGCCGGCCAGCAGGGCCGCATTGGCCGGTGCGTCAACCGCATCGAAGGCGCGGGAAAAGGCGTTCTGGGCGCGCAGGAAGGCCGTACCGGTCTTTTCCGACAGCCGGCCCCCAATGCCGGCATCGGCGGCGGCCTTATCGGGAAAAGCCTTGTCGGCAAAGCCTTTGTTCGCAAAACCCTTATCGGAGAAACCCTTGTCTGAGAAATCCTTATCCGAAAACGCCTTGTCGGAAAGGCCCTTGGCATGCGCCTCGCTGTTTTCCAGCTTGAACAGCAGGAAAATGGCGGAGATCGACATGATGATGCGCGCGGCCGGATGGATGACGACATTCTTCGCCTGGCCGGAGCGGATCGACAGATAGGCCCGGACGGAGGATTCGAATTCGGTGATCAGCGCGGTGATATTGGCCGCCGAGAGGCGCAGGCTCAACGGATCGCAGATGAGGTGGCAGCGTCCGTCGATGCGCGCCACATGCAGGAAGACGTCCTGGGAGGCGAGATCGAAAAAGACCAGCCAGGGTTCGCCAATATCGCTGACGCCGCGGTCAATGCCGATGGCCGCGCCGTTTTCGCCGAGCAGCCGGTGCGCCCGGTAAAAATCTGCAATTTCCTGCTGTGACCAGTCCGCCACGGGCTGGGCAAACTTGCGGGCGTTTCGTGTCGGAAAAGGCAGAATGCGCATGCAATCCGTTCTCTGTTTGCGAACTGAAATCCACAGGCGTGCCCTGCGCCCCGGGGCGGGGCACGCAAAGCACGGGAATCCTGTCCCAATTCAGTATGCCAATTTGCTGACGCTTGCAATCCAGATCGCAGCCCGACCCCCGTCAATTCAGGCCATTAGCAGCCATTCGGCCATTATCGGCCACTCTCTTCCGTCCGGCCCCTGTCTTTCGGCCGTCCTCGTGCCGTCCTTGCACAGGCATGCCGCGCTATGTCCCGCTCTCACGGCGCCGGCCGCGCTTTCCCTTACGCGTCGGCGAAGGGCAGATGGCGGGCATGGCCGCGCATGGCCACGGCGCTGTAGCGCGGCGGCTCATAATGCTGTTCGGCCGTGTATGGGCCGATGAACAGATCCTCCCGGCACAGATCCTGGCGCACGAAAAAGGCATTCACGCCGAAAATATCGCAGCCGACGAGACAATAGCCGTGTTCGGCGCCGATCCGCTCCAGCGCCTTCAGGCTGGCGCCGAAACGGGTGGTGCCGGTCCAGGCCTTGTCCTGGTCGTAGGGGACCTCGAAATCCAGGCTCGGCGGGTAATGACCGTTGAATTCGATGCAGAACAGGCGCGGCCGAAAGCGCATCAGCCTGCGCCAGACATGCGCCGTATTGTAATCGATATCGACCGAGACATAATCGGGCGTGACGAAGCCGCTCTCTTCGACCATGGCCTCGACATTGTCCGGCGTGACCCGGTCATTGACGAAGACAAGCCGGCCGTCATCCATCGGCTGGCGCATCAGATTGCGGATGCAATCGGCTTCCGCCGGGCCGGCCTCGACCCACAGACCCCGCCATCCGGTTTCCAGAAGCAGGCGGGTGGTGTTTTCGATTCCATCGCCGGCGGCAATCTCGATGAAGGTGCGGCTCTCGGTCCCGATGCGCCGGAAGATCTCGCTGATAATACCGTCTTCGTTGTTCTGGCTATAGACCTGGCCGGGAGCGGCCGCAATACAGCGCGGATCGGCATATTTTGCTGCGGTCTGCTTGACGAGATCGATGTAGAGATTGGCGTTCAACTGGGTGATGCGATCGAGCCGGCCTGCGAGACCGGCCATTTCCCGTGACAGATAGGCAAGGTCATCCTGTTGAATATATTTAATACTTTGCAACATCTCCTTGAGCTGCTGTGTCAGTTTTGCTAGCATTCCGGGCATATCCTGTCATTTCATCGGCTTCGCGTCCGGCGCAGCCGGAGCGAGGTGGTTTTCGACAGGTCTTACCCCAGAAAGGTTGCGGACGGAATGGAGCCCCTGTCATCGAGCCCGGATCATCCCGTGCCTGTCCCCTTGCCGCAAGAGAAAGCCTGACCGGGCCCATGAAGCGCGCCAAATTCACCCTCATGCCGCGCGAGGATTTCGCCAGCCTCACTTTGCATGAGAAGAACGCCTATCTGCAGGATCTGTCCAAGCAGTTTGCCGCCCTGCATGGCCGCGACCATGGCGATCTCGACAGGGATGCGCTGAGCCGGCTCAGGCGCTATTACAGCCGGCGCGTCTGGGCGGATCTGAAGCTGGACCAGATCGGCGCGGAGGACAATGCCGTCAACCGGGCGATCCGCAATCTCGGCGAGGCGATCCGCGCGGAAAGCCTGCAGGCCGATGTGGCGGCCGTGCTGATGCAGGAAAGCAAGCCGAAACGGATCCTGCGCTCGGCGCCGCCGGAAGATGCGCAGCTGACCTTCTTCGTTCCCACCGTCTATGATGCGCCGATCAAGGACGACGTCAATCTGATGGATGTGGCGCCCTTCTCGCTCAGCAAGCGGGCCAATGCCGGCATCATCCGCTATGAGCTCAAGGACAGCCTGATCACGATTGAAGGCGGCGCCGAGACAGGCCTTGCGACGGTCTTCGACTATGACATCTTCCTCAACATGGTCTCGCACCTGGCCGACGAGGTGCAGCGCTTCCGGCGCGAGGAGGCCAAGGGGCTACGTCCGAGCCTGCCGCCGAAAACCTATCGGCCAAGCGCCTCGCATATCCTGAAATTCTGCCGCAGGTCGGATGGCGGCAAATCCTACGAGGATCTGGAAGCGGCGCTCGACAGGCTCGCCAATACCACGATCAAAGTGGTCAATCTCTCCAATGGCCGCCGCCGCCAGGTGGACAGCCGCCCCCTGATCGGCGGCTACAGCGTTGTCAGCCGGACCAATGCCAATCGCATCGACATGATCGAGATCACTATTCCCGACTGGGTCTATACCAGCGTCGTGCGCAACGAAAAGACCATTCCGCTGCTGACGCTGCATGAGGATTACTTCCTCATCAGCTCCGGCCTCGGCCGCTTCATCTATCGCCTGGCGCGCAAGGCGGCCGGCAAAGGCGGCGCGACCTACAGCATCCGCGAAATCCACAAGCGCAGCGGCTCCACCCAGGAATTCCGCAAATTCGCCTACGACCTGAAGGAATTCGTCATCCGCACCCAGGCCTTCCCCATGCCCGATTACGATCTGGCGCTGCAGGAGGGCAAGGATGGGACGGTGCTGGAAATGCGGCGGAGGGACGAACTCACCTCCTCCATGGCGCCGCTGATGATCGAGGATCCGTGAGCTGCGGCCGAGGCAGGACCGCATGTCCGATAAAACCCTTTCCCGCTAATTTTTGTCGCAGGATTTCCGTACTTGGCCGACGACAAAAATGGCCCGGCAATTCCGTACATGACCGACGACAAATCGTCGCGCGCGCGAGGCGGGCCCTCTGTCGCGATAGCCATGCCGAAACCGTACTTGGCCGACTTTTTTCCGTACTTGGCCGACGACATCCCGTACTTGACCGACATTTTTCCGTACTTGGCCGACGACAAAAATCGATATCGTGCTGAAAACCAAAGAGAAAAAGGCCATTTTTTTGGCTAAAACTATTTAAAACACTCAAAACAAGACAAAAACTCAAAAGCGGCGACAAAAGTGCTGCGCCAAGGCCCTGAAAAAGGGCAGATGAAAGAGCGGGGAAGAGCGGCAGAAAGGCTGCGGACAGCCGACAGAATTTCGCCAAAGGGTGCAAAAAAGCGGATAAGCCCTCCCCTTTTTTCGGGCAAGCCTTCGCTCTCTGGTCCTGCCCCACGGCTTTGCCCCGGGGTCCTGCCCCAGTCTGCCAGGCGCGTCGCGCAAATCGTTCAGGATCGTCCAAGATCGTCCAGGCCCGCGCGGCTCCGGATGGAGCTCCGTCGGTCAAGTCCGCGGGTCTGCCCCGCTTTCGCCGCGGCTGTCGGTTGCGGCGCCCATTTCGGCTTCAAGCAGGGCGACCGCTCTTTCGAAAGCCTCGCCCAGACCCCAGCCTTTCGCATCGGCAAGCGCATAGAAAAGCGCCATGGTCTCGGGCCGGAGCTTGAGGTTCAGCTGGGCCGAGCGGCCGGTCCGGCGGCGTCGAACCGAGGGGGATGATGATAAAGGCGCAACGGCGCGGGAAGCCGCAGCCGGCTGCTGTTCGACCGCTTGTCCCAAAGGGGCGGCCTCAGCATGGGCCGGACGAGCATCGGCTGAACGATGATCAGGGGACGGATGGTCAGAAGACGGACGAAACGGCGCCGGTTTCGCCTCGCGGCTTCGGAAGCTGGTTTTGGCAGCCGCCTCTTCCACCTTGAGGCGGTCCGGCCGCAGAGCGGGTTTCGGCCGGAACATGCTGAGATCGAAGGGATCGGCGGCAGGCGGTACGATCGCCTCGTCATCCTCTTCACCGAAACCCAGGCTGGGACGTCTGCTCATCAGGCTGCCCTCCCCTGCCCGTTTTGAATGTCCTTCAGCCGCGACACGACTTCGGCGGCAAATTCCATGGCATTCTGAACCGCCTTGTCGAGATTGCTCACCTGCCTGGGATCCAGCCTTCCCAGCAGGCCGCCGAAATCCAGAAGATCGCGATAGGCGGCCCTTTCGACGATGGAATTGGTCATGACCTCGATTCCCGCCGTATGCAGCTGCTCGCGGACATTCTTCAGCGATCGCGAGGTGACGGCGGCACTGACGCGGGTCAGCAGCACGGCATAGGGAATATCGCGCTTGGCCATGCGCGACTGGTTGCGGATGAGCCGGATGGTCTTCGACGCGCCCTTGGCGTCCATCGAGGCGCCCTGCGTCGGGATGATGACGAGATCCGACATGCCGATGGCATTGGCCACCATGAGGCTGGCGGTTCCTTCCAGATCGATGATGACGAACTGATACTGGTTGGACGCCTCCTCGACCAGGTCGACGATCGAATCCTCGGTCACGTCGCTGAAGATGCGGATCGTCTCCGGCCGGCCCGGAAGCGCGCCCCATTGGGAGATCCAGCGTTCCGGGTCGGCGTCGATAATAGCGATCGAGGCGCCGCGGGCGGCAAGTTCGCCGGCAAGGAGAAGCGCTGACGTAGTCTTGCCGGCGCCGCCCTTGGGATTTGCAAATGAGATGACTGGCATGGCGGCGCTCCTCGCGAATCAGAGATCGGCTAGTCTTAGGCTAGCAGATAGCTACTAGCTAGCCGAAGTTAACAGATAGCTACCAGATACCAGTAGCTACCATATTAGTACCGGATAGCTAACTGGTAGCTAGGAAGTAGCCTTTTCCGGGCGAATGGGGATCGTTTGCCTGTCGCCGCCTGAAATGCCGCGGAAACTCGGCCCTGACGCTGTAAGGCCGCTCCAAACCGGGAGACCGCTCCAAGCCCGGGGGGCCAAGCCGACACGGTCAACGCAGAGCGCGGACTGTGGCCCTCCATGCCTGCACCATCCCCCCGCCGCGCCCCGGCCATGCCTCCGTGATGCCCCCGGGATGCCCCCGGGATGCCGTTGACGTCCACCTTCAAGCTGCTACAACGCCGCGACGCCCGCGCGTGGGACGCCCTATCCGGCGGCTTCGCCGGGCAGCCATGACGAAACCTACCATTGGGGATCTGACCGTGAAATTCGGCACGAGCGGGCTTCGAGGCCTTGTGAAAGACCTTGAGGGTCACGCGTCTGCACTTTATGCGACGGCCTTCGCACGGCATTTGCTTTCGACCGGCATGGCTGTGGCCGGCAGCCGGATCTATGTCGGCGCCGACTACCGCCCCTCGAGCCCCGATATTGCCGCGACCTGTATCGGCGCCCTGCAAAGGGCCGGTTTCGATCCGGTGGATTGCGGCGCCCTGCCGACGCCGGCACTCGCCCTTTATGCGATGAAAAACGGTGCGGCCTGCCTGATGGTCACCGGCTCGCATATTCCCGCCGACCGCAACGGCATCAAATTCTACCGTCCCGACGGCGAGATCGACAAGACCGACGAGGCGGCGATCACCCGGCTTGCTGCCGAGCTCAAGGGCGATATCGTCGATCTGACGCCCGCCAGCGCCCCGAATGAAGGGGAGGCGGCCCAGGCGCTGTTTCTTCAGCGCTATCGCGGCCTGATCGGCACCACAAGCCTGGCCGGCCTCAGGATCGGCGTCTACCAGCACAGCAGCGTCGCGCGCGAGGGCCTGATCGCGCTTCTGGGCGAAAGCGGCGCCGAAGTGGTGCCGCTCGGCTTCTCGCAGAGCTTCATCCCCGTCGATACCGAAGCCGTCTCCGAGGAGACCGTGGCGCTCCTGAAGGGCTGGGCAGGCGAGCATGGGCTGGATGCGATCGTGTCGACCGATGGCGATGGCGACAGGCCGCTCGTTGCGGATGAAACCGGCCTGCCGCTGCGGGGCGATCTCCTCGGCCTGCTCGTCGCGCGTTTCCTGGCCGCCCGGGTGGTCGTGACCCCCGTCACCTCCAATTCCGGCCTGGAGGCCGCCGGGACCTATCATGTGGTGCGCACGCGGGTCGGCTCGCCTTTCGTGGTGGCGGAGATGAATGCCGCGCTGCAGGCCGGGGACACGGCGGTGATGGGCTTTGAGGCCAATGGCGGCGTTTTGACCGCCTCGGATTTCACCGTCGGCGAAACCCGTCTCGCCGCCCTCCCGACGCGCGACAGTTTCCTTCCCATTCTCGCCAGCCTGTGCCAGGCGGCGGCGGCCGCAAAGCCGCTTTCGGCGCTGGCCGCCGAGATCCGGCTGCCGGTGGCCGATGCCGACCGGCTGGAAAACATGCCTGTGGAGACGAGCCAGGCACTGATGCGCCATCTGCGTGCGTCTTCCGCCAATCTCGCCGATTTCCTGGCGCCGATCGGCACAGTGGCCTCCGTCAGCGATATTGACGGCCTGCGCGTGGTGCTGGCCGATCGCCGCATCATTCATCTGCGGCCTTCCGGCAATGCGCCGGAAATGCGCTGCTATGTCGAAGCAGAGACCGAGGCGGATGCGCGCGCGCTGCTGGGCGAGGGGCTGGCGCTGGTGCGCCGATTTGCCGGCGCCTCGCAATGACCCGACCGACCCATCCGTTTGCTGTTCATTCCCGAAGCTGGAGAATTCTATGAGCCAGAAGATCATTCCCGTTATCATGGCCGGCGGCAAGGGAACCCGGCTCTGGCCCCTGTCGCGCGCCAGCGCGCCGAAGCAGTTCATCAAGGTCGTCAACGACAGGACGCTGTTCCAGGAGACCCTGGAACGGGTGGCGGATCCTGAGATCTATGCCGCGCCGGTGGTCATCACCAATCAGGATTTCCGCTTCCAGGTGGCCGAACAGGCGCGGGAAGTGGGCATTGACCTGTCCGGCATCCTGCTGGAGCCGGTGGCGCGCAACACCGCCGCCGCCATTGCCGCGGCCGCCTTCTTCCTGACCGCCCGCTTCGGCGAGGATGCGATCCTGCAGCTGCTCGCCTCCGATCATGAGATCGATGCCGGCACGGCCTATCGCCAGGCGATCGAGACCGCCCGCGAGACCGCCAGAAGCGGCAAGATCGTCACCTTCGGCATCACGCCCACCGAACCGGTCACCGGCTACGGCTATATCGAACAGGGCGAGCCGTTGAAGAGCGGCGCCTATACGGTGAAGCGTTTCGTCGAGAAGCCGGCCGCCGACAAGGCGCAGGACATGCTGGAAAAAGGCGGCTTCTACTGGAATTCCGGCATCTTCATGTGCAAGGCAAGCCTCTTGCTGAGCGAGCTGGAACATTTTGCCCCAGACGTCCATGCCGCGGTCAAGGCCTCGGTCGACAAGGCCGATACCGATCTCGATTTCGTCCGCCTGGAAGAGGCGAGCTTTGCCCAGAGCCCGGACATTTCGATCGATTATGCGGTCATGGAAAAGACCCGCAATGCCGCGGTCGTCGCCTCGAGCTTTTCCTGGTCGGATCTCGGCAGCTGGGATGCCGTCTGGAAGCTCGGCGACAAGGATGAAGGCGGCAATGTCGTGCTCGGCAATGCCACGGTGCTGAATACGGAAAATTCCCTCGTCCTGTCGCGCTCGGCGCATCTGGCCGTGCAGGGTCTGAAGGACGTTGCCGTGATCGCCAGCGAGGATGCCGTCTATGTCGGGCGGCTGGCCGATGCGCAGGAGGTCGGCAAGCTGGTCAAGCTTCTGGCCTCTTCCAAGGCCAGCTCGGCCCTGACCGAGACCCATCCGACATCCTATCGTCCCTGGGGCGGCTATACATCCCTGCTGCATGGCGACCGTTTCCAGGTCAAGCGCCTCTTCGTGCTGCCGGGCAAGAAGCTGTCGCTGCAGAAGCATTTCCACCGGTCGGAACATTGGGTCTGCGTCAAGGGTACGGCAGAGGTCACCATCGGCGATTCCGTCAGGTTCGTGCGCGAAAACGAATCCGTCTACATTCCCCAGGGCGAGTTGCATCGCCTCTACAATCCCGGCAAGATCATGCTGGAGATGATCGAGGTCCAGACCGGCTCCTATCTCGGCGAAGACGATATCGTCCGCGTATCGGATGAATTCGGCCGCGGGACCTGAGCCGTCCTTTCCGACATGATCCAGAACCGGTGCGCCAGGACCTTTAGCACGCCCGACGGGCGGACAAGGGGTCTTGCGATCGCCGGATGTGGCGCGAGCGCGAGATCTTGCCATGAATGAAGCCCATCCTGCATTCGGCGAGAGAGGATCTCGCTGTGCTCTGGTGTCGATCGTCGTGCCGGTCTTCAACGAGGAGGATGCCGTGGCCCTCTTCGTCGAGACGGTCAGCATGCATTTGCCGGCCGGGATCGATCATGAAATCGTCTTCGTCAATGATGGCAGCCGCGACGATACGCTGGCTGCGCTTCTGGCCCTCCAGGCGCAGAATCCCGTCTTGCGCATCGTCGATCTGAGCCGCAATTTCGGCAAGGAAGCGGCCATGAGCGCCGGGCTGCAGCATGCCAAAGGCGATGCCGTCATCGTCATCGATGTCGATCTGCAGGAGCCGCCCGAACTCATTCCCGCCATGATCGCCAAATGGCAGGAGGGGTTCGACGTGGTCTATGGGCAAAGGGTGTCGCGCGCCAGCGACAGCCCGCTGAAGCGCGTCACCGCCGGCGGTTTCTACACCTGGTTCAACCGCATGGCGGATTTCAAGATCCCGGCCGATGTCGGCGATTTCCGGCTGATGGACCGCGCCGTCGTCGAGACCTTGAACGCGCTTCCCGAACGCGTCCGGTTCATGAAGGGTCTGTTCGCCTGGGTGGGCTTCAAGACCTATGCGCTGGAATTCGAACGGCGCGAACGGCAGGCGGGAACGACCAAGTTCAACTATTGGCGCCTGTGGAATTTCGCGCTGGACGGGATCACCTCCTTTTCCACCTTTCCGCTGCGCATCTGGAGCTATGTCGGCCTTGCCACCGCGGGCCTGTCCTTCCTCTACGGAACCCTCATCATCCTGAAGACGCTGATCCAGGGCGTGGATGTCCCCGGCTATGCATCGCTTTTGACGGTCACGCTCTTCCTCGGCGGCGTGCAACTGATCGGGCTTGGCGTGCTGGGAGAATATCTCGGCCGGGTCTATATCGAGGTGAAGCAGAGACCGCTCTTCGTCGCCAACAAGGTCTATGAGGAACGCCAGGACGGGCAGGCGGCCCGCGGCCAGGGCCGGATGGTCGAACCCGCCTCCGCTACCGCCTCAAATAGAGGTCAGGACGACGGCGGCAACGGGGGGCCCGGCGCAGGCTATGGCGGAAGCCAGGGTGTGGACCAGAATGGAGACCAGAGCGGAGGCCAGAGGGAAGCCCAAAGGGACGCCAAGGACACAGGGCCGGGGGCAAATCAGGATTTCGCATCATGATGCCGGCCGGCCTGGCACCGCATTATGCGAAATTCCGTCAGGTCGCGATCTTCGGCCTGGTCGGTGTCTCGTCCACCGCCGTGCATTACGGCGTGGCGCTTCTTCTGTCGCAGGCCATGCCGCTTGCCTATGCCAATCCGTTCGGCTTCCTGGCGGCCTTTCTCGTTTCCTATCTCGGCCATAGCCATCTGACCTTTGCGGTTGCAGAGGGACAGCGCCGCCATGCCGAGCGCCTGCCGCGCTTCGCGCTGGTGGCTGTCGCCGCCTTTTGCCTCACCCAGGCCATCGTCATGGCGCTGTCGGCCCTGACCGGATTGCCGAACTGGCTGATCCTGGCGATCGCCCTGGTGGTGGTGCCGGTCCTCACCTTCATCGCCGCCAAATTCTGGGTGTTCGGCAGCAAGGCGGCCGCGCCCCGAAGGGCATCCGACCCAACATCCGTCCGCCCGCCCGCTCTCTCGCCGGCGCATTCGGGCACACATCCAGCCACGCATTCGGGCGCGCTTCGAGGCGCGCTTTCATCCGCCGCAACCCCGGCCCTCTCATCCTATGGACTTGCCGCGGGCCTGGCGCTGGCCTTCTTTGCCCTGACCTATCCGCATCCGCTGCAATTCCTGCTCGGCGACAGCGTCTATTTCGAAATCGGCGACATGCCGCAGCATGTGACGGGCTGGCTGTTCTTCGCCAAGGATCAATGGCGCTGGCCGCTTCTGACGACGCAGCTCGTCCATCCGCCGCAGGGCATCCATATCGCGCTGACGGACAGCATCCCGCTGGCGGCCCTGCTGGTGAAGCCGTTTTACGCCTGGCTGCCGGAGAATTTCCAGTATTTCGGCCTCTGGCATCTCATCAACAAGCTGGTCTTGGCCCTGGGAGCCGTTTTTCTCCTGCGCAGCCTGCAGCAGAAAAGCCTTGTTCTTGCTCTTGCCGCCGCCTGCCTTGCCCTTTTATGGCCGGCCTCGCTTGCCCGCCTGACGCATACGGCGCTCGCCACCCATGGCCTGCTGCTGGTGGCGCTCGGCCTTTACTTTCGCAGCGTCGCAACAGCCGGCGCGCTTCACCGTCACAGCCTGGCCTTTGCCGCTCTCAACAGCGCGCTTCTGCTGATCCATCCCTATCTTCTGGCCATGTCCTTTGCGATCACGCTTGCCGCGGCCGCCGATTGTGGGCTGCAGCGCCGCCAGGCGCTCGGCGCGATCGAAATGGCGCTGTCGAGCCTCGTCGCGGTGGGCGGCCTTGCCCTCCTGCTCGGCTATGGCGGCAGTCAGTCCGATACGGCCGATACCTATCGCATCTTCAGCATGAATCTGTTGAGCCCGGTCTGCGGCGGAGCCCTGTGTGCGGCCGTCGATGCGACGGGCGGACAATATGAAGGGATGAACTATCTCGGCCTGGGCGGCCTCCTGATCGTGCTCCTGGCGCTTGTGCGCTGGCAGGGCAGGGCGGTGGAGCGCTTTGTCCGGCGCCATCCGGTCTTCCTGCTGATGCTGCTCGGCCTGACGGTCTATGCGCTGTCGAACCAGATTTTCCTCGGCGGCGAGAAGATTGCCAGCTATCCGCTCTTTGCACCCCTGTCGGTCCTGACCAGCATTTTCCGTGCCGCGGGCCGCTTTTTCTGGCCTGTCGGTCTTTCGCTGCTCTTTCTCTCGCTGGTTTATGCCTTCAGGGGACGCAGCATCTGGTTCACCCTGCCAATGCTGATCCTGGCGCTTTGCCTGCAGTGGTTCGACACGCAGCCTCTGCGGCAGGCCAATCTTGCGCTCCTCTCCATGCCGCGCCCCTTCGACTATAGCGGCTGGAACAGCCTGGCCATCGACCGGATCGACATTGATCGGCCCTATGGCTGCGACGCGACGATCGAGAACATGAAATATCTCTATTTCCAGATCGTCGCGGCGCGAAAGGGGATCGCCATCAACACCGCCTATCTGGCCCGGGCGCAGAATGACTGTCGGCAGGAGACAGGCGCCGATCGCCTGGAGCCGGGCGTTCTGTCGGTCTTTCTCGATCCGCCGCCGGCCGGGCCGCTGGCCGATGCGATTGCCACAGGCCTTGCCACCGGCTCCTGTTTTCGGTGGAGCTATTGGAAGACCATCCTGTGTCTCAAGGGGGCAAGGCCGCAGGACTGGCAGGCGCTTCGCCTGCCCTGAGGGCCGGGATCTGGGTGCAGGCGCTCGAAAAGCGATCAGGAAGCGCTGAGGACATGCCCAGGACGTGCCGAGGACGCGTATTGAAGCGCCCTGAGCCCAAGCGCATTGCCGGCGCTACCAGTCGCGCGCCGAAAAGCCCCCGGTCGCCCATTCGGTGATCCGCCGATGGGCGGCAGGATCGAGATCCGCCGGCAGGCTGTCGAGGCCGAAGAAACGGCTTTCGACAATTTCCAGCGTGCCGGTGAAATCGGTCTCCTGGGCAACGCTGACCGTATAGAAGACCACGTGTTCGCGGCTCAGCCTGTCGGATTTGAGATAGATCTGGCGCAGCACAGGACGGTCGAGCGGCATGAGATGTCCCTCCTCGCGCAATTCCGCCAGAAGCGCCTCCTCGCTGCTCATGCCATTGTCTATGCCGCCGCCCGGCAGGTGCCAACCGGGCGTATAGCTGTGGCGCACCAGATAGACGTCCTTGCCGTCGCGGGTGCAGATTGCCCGCACCGACAGGACCTTGCCGCTGAAAAGCGCATAGCGCAGCAGGAGGATGTGCGAGAATATTCGACTTAATGCGGAAGCGAGATGCAATTTCATCGGCATTTGGTATCGTAACTTGGCGGGTGATGCATCTTGCTATGTGGGGTCGACGATCACTGACAGGTTTGCGGCAAGGTTTGTGGCCAGGATTGTGGCCAAGAGAATTCGGGGGAATTGAAATGGCATCTTATGTCTTGTCCGGACCGAAATGGGGAAATCCGAGCTATGGAACCTCCGGCGGCCAGATCTTCTGGAGCTTTGCCGGCCGCAGCTGGGGCGGCTATGCCTTCCAGCCTCTGGCCGATCCCACCTTCCAGCAACTGGTGCGGGACGCCTTTGCCGCCTGGGAGACGGTGGCCGATATCGATTTCGTCGAGATCGCCGATGGGACATCGGCCAATATCCGCGTCGGCTGGGACGCCATCGACGGCGCCGGGCAGACCCTGGGCGAGGCCAGCTGGCAGGCAAGCTCGTTGAACGGCATCAGCTACTCGATCAGCGGCGCGGAGATCCGCTTCGACCTGGCGGAAAGCTGGTCGTCGAGCAAGACCGTGCTGGGCGCTACGCAGTCGAATTTCTACACGACGGCGGTGCATGAAATCGGCCATGCCATCGGGCTTGGCCATCCCGACGACAAGACCCAGATCATGTATGCCTTCGCCAATGACCAGCTGACGCTGAACACCGGCGATATTGCCGGCGCTCAGGCTCTGTATGGCGCGGCGAAGAAGACGGCGGCAACCGCCGGCAATGATGTCTTCGTCCTGTCGGCCGGCAATGACGTGATCGACGGCCTGGCCGGAACCGATACCGCCGTCTTTTCTGTCGGCCGCGCCGCCGTCACCATTGCCAAGGCCGGCGCCACCGTGACGGTGACGGGGCAGGGGACCGACCAGCTGACCAATATCGAGCGGCTGCAATTTTCCGATGGCACTCTGGCCTTCGATACCAGCGGCAATGCCGGGCAGGTCTACCGCCTCTACAAGGCGGCCCTCGACCGGGTTCCGGATGGTCCCGGCCTCGGCTTTTGGATCAAGCAGATCGATGCCGGCAAGGGCGATCTTATCTGGATGTCGGCCAATTTCATCGATTCACAGGAGTTCCGCTCCACCTATGGCACGCCGCAGACGGTGACCAATACGGCCTTTATCAGCCTGGTATACAAAAATGTGCTTGGCCGCGCGCCCGATTCCGACGGCTTCGGCTTCTGGGACGCCAAGCTCTCGACCGGCTATCAGCGCGAAAGACTGATGGCCGATTTCTCCGAAAGCGCGGAAAACCAGGCCAATGTCGCCGCCGCCATCAAGGACGGCATCTGGTATGTCTGAGGCACGGGCTGAAGGATCAGCCTGGGTGCGTAATTCATCCAAGTTGTGAGGCTATCACGTCTTGGGCAAAAGAATTTCTTTTGCTGGTGCCTCGTCTTTCCAAGGCGATCATTATTCGTCTCTCACATTACCGAGATCCATGACATGGGCAGGTAGGTGTGGAGTTGCACCTACGTTGATGCGGCAGCAGACCACTCCAACTGCTTCGTTGTTAAGATCTTCACATCGAAGCAAATCTAACATGTGAACACAAGCAGGTTAAGATCAAAACATACGTGTGAACGCACGCTTTAGGACATCTATCAAACCACACGAGTTAGTCGTGTGGTTTAGCCGAGTGCTCAGGTCGAGTGGTGAACCCCGGAGCCGCGTGAGGCCGTCTTTGGCGCTCGCACGGAGGGCGCAAGGGCGAAGAGCGAAGCGTCCCTTGCGCCTGAGTACGAGGGACAGACAAAGGCCTTCAGAAGCGGTTTGGCGGTGAACCCTGGTGAGCGTTCCAACGGAAAGGGTGCGAAGCGAAGCGGAGCGGAGCCAGTCGAGAGGTGAAATTTGGTTGAAATTGGGGGATAGTGCTTTAGGTTTAGAGTGGCAGGATACGCAAAAATGTTTTACATTTTGCATCACGATCGTGGGACAAGCCCACGATGACGGTCGCAAGGCTCCGGGAAGGCTTAATTGATTGACGAGTAAAGACACGATCGAAGTGCCGACAGCCAAGCAACGCAAGGGGCGTCTCATCAACGTCCGCGTCAGCGATGCAGAGCATTCGGCTATCGAAGAAGCGGCCAAGTCGGCCGGTATGAGTGTGTCTGCTTTTTTCCGTTCTCTGCTCCTCGAGGGTGCTGGCGTTCGACCTATTCTGACTGCGGAAGACAGGTTGATCATGGCCGCATTGCTCGAAGACATGCGGATGATCGGCATCAATTTGAATCAGGTCGCCCGCTCCCTGAATGCAGGAAAGAGTGTCCATCCCTCAGAGCTGGACATCAACCTTGGCAACGTCCAGCGGATTCAGGCGGCCGTAATGAGTGAGCTGCGGACATTTTCGCGCCGTGCCGGGCATGAGCGCCGAGGCGAGGTGTAGGCCGTGGAGTTCTTTTTCGGCACGTTCACAAGCGAATGGGAGCAAAGGCGCGCGGCGCTATTGCACGAAATGACGCTTGGCGGCCGTCGGAGCGCTGTCGAGGAAGAGCTTGAGAAGAGACTGAAGAATCTGCAGCACCAGGTTGGGATGTCGAAACGGGGCTCAGGATCTAGGGGAGGCCTGAGGACTTCGGCATTCAACGTGTCATCCCCTTCGAGTTCGGTCGCTGCCGGTTCGGGTGCTATGCGATCAATGGATGTTCGTCTTGCGAGCGTTGCCAAAGGAAGCCAGCCAGCAGTTGTCAAACTGGCTTCCTACGGTGGTGGCGCCCGCGTCGGCTCGATGCTCAACTATGTTTCCAGAGGGGGGGAGCTGAAGGTTGAGAACGAGAACGGCGAGACGTTGCGTGGCCGTGAGGAGCTGGCGCGTCTCCGTGGCGATTGGGATCACCTTTTCCAAAACAGGACCGAGAGCCGCGATATCGGCGCGTTTAGCGTCGAGGTGAGCGTTTCCGGCGGCTCGAACCCGCATGAGATGGTGCGGGACATTCTCAGCAGTGGCTTTGGTGATCGACGCTACGCTTACTCTGTCGAAACCCGAAACAATGGATCGCTGAAGGTCGAGGGCTATGTCGTGCTGCGCAGCGGGCAGGGCGAGCGGCTGACGGCTGACGCGAAGGCGGCCGCCATCGTTCAGGAGCGTTTCAACGCCAGCGCCGTTGCGAAAGAGGCCCCTGCGGCTTTCTCGTTCACAGGCTATGGCAACGGCGTGGAATATGGCGCTGCCAAGTTGCGAGACCTGATCGCGCAGCGGAACGACGTTCGAGACGATCAGGGACGTTCGATTGCCGATGACAAGGCTGCGGGCGACCTGGTGCAAAAGGAATGGCGGGATGAGCTGCACAGCCGCAAGAGCCGTGACGTGATGCACGTGATCATGTCGGCGCGTGCCGGCACGGATGCTGTCGCGTTCGAAGGAGCTGTTCGCGACTTCCTGGCTGAGCAGTTTGCGGGCCACGGTTATGTATTCGCTATGCACGATCCGGAGAACGATCCGAAAGAAGCAGGGGAGGGGGGCAAGCGGCCGCATGTTCATGCCCATGCCATCGTGACGATGCGGTCGGAATCGGGCGATCGGATCGAGACGACTCCGGCCACCTTCCGGCAATGGCGGGAGGTCATGGCCGAGAAGGCGCGTGACCACGGCATCGATATGGAAATGACCGATCGGCGAGAGTTCGCCACGCCGCCAGCCTTCATGCGAAATCAGGTTCGCGCCGTCAAGCATGACGGTCGAACCGAGCATGTAGGCACCAGCGAGCCGGCACAGGCGCGATATGACGCAAAGCGAGCTGGTCGGCGCGTGGTGGCGACGAGCCAGAGAAGCCGCCAGTACATTCTAAATGCTCAGGAGACATGGCAGAAGATTGCAGTCAACGCCGGCGACACAGTGGTTGCGGCCTATGCCGCTCAGCATCGCTCCTATCTCGAAAGCGGCCTTGCCCAGGTGGATCAATCGCCTGCTGGTGCCGTCATTCATGCGGATTTTGGCCGTGATTACCGCTCTAATATGGTCGCAATCAGAGACATGTTGTCGGAGGCAAAGGACATGCGCGAGCAGACACGCCCAGAGTTCGAAGCGTACGAAAAGACGGTTGAAACGGCACTATTCAACCTTCAGCGCAGCGCTGGTCCAGAGGACCGGTCAGGCTTCGAAGAAGTTTCCTCCCTCGCTCGCGAGATCGTCGATCTGCGCAGGCAGATGCTCGAAATGAGTGAACTACAGCGTTCGGAAGAGCCCAATAAGGATGCAACACGGCCTACCGATAGCACGAAAGCAAATGCCGCACAGCAGGGTGTTTCCCGTCTCCACCAACTGGAACGTGAAAGAAGTGAACAGAGGGAGCATAATCAAGACGACCGTGATCGCTGAAATCTCATGCAAATCCGTCGCAAATTGGGAAGCCTTCAATACTTTATGGCTTGCAAGTTAGGTCCTGCCATTCCTGTGCTGAACTCTTCAAATAAGTGTAGCTTTACAAATAGAAGACCCAGTGCAGACGGAAACGAGCCGGACCTTTTGCCAAAAATCTTATTGAGGAGAGAAGATCGCTATGGCGAGATGGAAGGAAGCCCTGGCGGCTGGCTTGTGGTCACGCGTAAGCCTTGCGGGCATGGTCGTTACAATGCTCTGGCTTGTCGCGCGCCCGGCGACCGCCGAGGCGGTGTTCGCCAGGCCGACCGCCGCATTCCTTGACAGTATCGGCGTCGTTTCGACCTTCGAGGATCGTGGACAGCCTGATGCCGAAACGCTCGCAATGGTTCGCTATGGCGGTTTCCGCTGGCTGCGGGGCGGGATCGAAGGCCTGACGGAAAAAGGCCCTCTCCGGATCGACAGCTTTCTGCGGCTGCACCGCGAAGCCGGGGTCAAGATCAGCTGGGGCCTTGTCAGCGGCAGCGCGGATCTCGATCGGCTCCTGTCGACCGGGCGCATCCTGGCGAAGGCGGGTGCGCTTCTCGCCTTCGAGGGCAATAACGAGCCGAACAACTGGCCGGTGACCTATCGGGGCGAAAAGGGCGGCGGCCGGTTCTCCTGGCTGCCGGTGGCCAAGCTTCATGCCGACCTCTACCGGGCGGTCAAGGCGGATCCCCTGCTCAAGTCATATCCGGTCTGGTCGGTGAGCGAGCCCGGGGCGCAGACGGACAATGCCGGCCTGCAATTTCTCGAAATTCCACAGGGCGCGGGGACTTTGATGCCGGCCGGGACCCGGTTTGCCGATTACGCCAATGTGCATAATTACCTCTATCATCCGAGCGTGCCGGAACCGGCCGACAACAAGGCCTGGAATGCTGCCGATCCGACCAGCGCCTCCCTGGTCGATGGTCTTTACGGAAACTTCGGAAGAACCTGGGCCAAGCAGTATCAAGGCTATTCGGAAGAGGCGTTGAAGGACCTGCCGCGCGTCACGACCGAGACCGGGGCGACGATAGGCGGTGCGGTGGACGAGCGGATGCACGGGCTGAACCTGGTCAATCTCTATCTGTCGCAATTTGCCAGAGGCTACAGCTATACCTCCGTCTATATCCTGCGCGACCGCACCGACGAACAGGGAAATCAGACCTTCGGCTTCTTCCGGCCGGACTACAGCCCGAGGCTTGCGGCCCATTACCTGCACAATCTGAGCCGGATCCTCGCCGATCCCGCGCGCCGCCCGTCGCCCGGCCGGCTGGATTACGAGATCGGCCCGAAACCGGAGACGGTGCATGATCTGCTCTTGCAGCACAGCGACGGCACGTTCCACCTCGTCATATGGGGCGAGGCGCTGGCAGGATCGAGCCGCGTGCAGGTCCGGTTGGCCGATCGCGTGCGGCGGGCGGATCTTTTCGACGTGACGAGCGGCACATCCGCGATCGCGTCCTTTCAGGACACGAGGCAGATGGAGCTTACCGTGAGCGATCACCCCCTGGTGCTGAAACTGGCCTTCTGAGGACCGTGCGCGTCTTGCGCTGCAGCGGCCGGATCTCTTCGGGTACGGGGTATCATACCAAATGTCGATGATAGGAACCCATTGCGTGGGACCGGAGGCCTTCATCCGACGTGGGACGCAGACCGTAGAGCGATGCTCCCGCATCGGTCGAGGATTTAGACAAAGCCGGCGAAGGAAAAAAATCGCTTCGGCGCAATCAGTTCCTATCATCGACATTTGGTATTACGCATCGACGGCCTCGAGCGCTGCCCGCTGCGCATCGAGCACCGCCTGCAGCGTCTCGTCCAGCGAAAAAGACGCAGACCAAACCAGATCCGCCTGCAGGGCCGACGGATCGCCGGAAGCGGTTTCAACCGTATTGGCAACATAGCGGGCGGGATCGACGGCCACGGTGATCTTGCTGTTCGAGCGGGCCAGCAATCCGTTCAGCAGGCTTTCGATGGAGACCGGCCGGCCGGTGGAGATATTGTAGCAATGGCGGGCGGGTGCGGAACTGCGGGCGGCCAATAGATAGGCCTCGGCGACATCCTGCACGTGGAGGAAATCCCGGCGCGCCGCGAGATTGCCCACCTGGAGCACCGGCTCCTGCAGGCCCTTTTCGATCCGGGCCACCTGCCTGGCAAAGGCCGGCACAACGTAATCGGGCGTCTGCTGGGGACCGGTATGGTTGAAGGGCCGGAAGACGACGACGTCAAATCCGTCCTGCACCATCTGGCGCAGCATGATATCGGCGGCGGCCTTGGTGGCACCATAGGCGCTCATGGGTTCCAGCGCGGCCTCTTCGAGGATCGGCTCGGCATATCTGTTGAAGGCATTGCCATAGGCCTCCGAACTGCCGGACCAGATCAGCCGGGCGGCGGGCGTCCGGCGTCGCATGGCGGTCGCGACATGCAGCGTGCCCAGGACATTGACCATCCAGGCCTGGCTCTGGTCTTTCTGCGCCTGGCGCGGTGCAGCAATGGCGGCAAGATGGAGGACCGCATCGGCCTGTGCCCGGTCAATGGCCCGCTCGACCGCCGCCGCATCGCGGATATCCGGCCGCAGATGCGTCTCCGGATCGATGAAATCGACGGGATCGAACCCGTCGGGATAATGGCTTGCGACCCGATCCATGACCGCGCGACCGACGAAACCCTGTGCTCCGGTGATCAGAAGGCGGCGTTTCGTCATCGCGGAAGCTCCTCTAGGGTCAAAACTCAATCAGGTTTCGGGCGCGGCGCGCAGCCTGGAGGAGCTGGGCGGGACGCCCCCCCGGAAGAAAGCGGACAAGGCGCCGAGCCCGTCAGGACAGGCGCTTGAGGTCCGCGTCCACCATTTCCCGGATCAGGTCTTCCATCGGCGTCACCGCTTCCCAGCCGAGCTTGGCCTTGGCCTTGGCGGGGTCGCCGAGAAGAATGTCGACCTCGGCCGGGCGGAAGAGTTTCTCGTCGATGACGAGATGGTCGTCGATGTTCAGGCCGACATGCTCGAAGGCGATTTCGCACATGGTGCGCACCGTGGAGGTGCGGCCGGTCGCCACCACGTAATCATCGGCCGTGTCCTGCTGCAGCATCAGCCACATGGCTTTGACGTAATCGCGCGCATGGCCCCAGTCGCGCTTGGCGCTGGTATTGCCCAGCCGAAGCTCCTTGGCGAGGCCGAGCTTGATGCGGGCCACGCCGTCGGTCACCTTGCGGGTCACGAATTCAATGCCGCGCAGCGGCGATTCGTGATTGAAGAGAATGCCGCTCGAGGCGTGAATGCCGAAGCTCTCGCGGTAGTTGACGGTGATCCAGTGGCCATAGAGCTTGGCGACCGCATAAGGGGAGCGCGGATAGAAGGGCGTCTGTTCCGACTGGATCGGATGCTGCACCAGGCCGTACATTTCCGAGGAGGAAGCCTGGTAGAACCGGGTATCCGGCTTTACCAGGCGAATGGCCTCGAGCATGTTGGTCACGCCAAGGGCGGTGACCTGGCCGGTCAGGATCGGCTGCTGCCAGGACGAGGCGACGAAGGACTGGGCAGCCAGATTGTAGACTTCGTCCGGCTTGATGCTGGTCACGCTGCGCACGAGGCCCGACAGGTCCTGGAGGTCGCCATCGACGATCTGCACGTCCTTTTCGATCTGCAGCCATTTCAGGCGCGTCAGGTTGACGTCGGCCGTGCTGGAGCGGCGCGCAAGACCCAGGACTTCATATCCTTTCGACAGCAGAAGCTGGGCGAGATAGGCGCCATCCTGGCCTGTGATACCAGTGATCAATGCTTTACGGGTCACGTCATGCTCCTGACTGGTCGAGCAGTATCATCTGCTTCGTCAAACTGCCCATGCGGGCCTACAAAGAGAGTGTCGTCTCGGTGATTTCGGTCACAGCCCTCTAGCCGAAGGTCCAGGGTGGTTCAAGCGCAACCGGCGCAAATAGGCGCCGGATCCTCCGCAATGGGCGCTTCGGGGCGTCGAAGACGCAGCCTCGGGCATTGCCTTTGCATAAAACTTCGCTATGACCCCATAAGATTCCGTCCCAACCGGCTGACTGATATCGCAAATCAGCCACAATGTTGATACGTTGGTCAGGAAATGGCGGTACTATTAGGCGCTGATTTGCCCTGACACAGCAGCGATTGGAAGATAGCTTTATGAAAATAAACCCGTTTCAGCAGGCCCTGACAACCTATCGCACCATTATCGTCGCGACCATGACCTTCAGCGTCGCGATCAACGTGCTGATGTTTGTCAGTCCGCTCTACATGCTGCAGGTTTACGATCGCGTGCTGCACAGCCGCAGCGAGATGACGCTCATCATGCTGACCGTCATTGCTTTGGCCATGCTGGCGCTCTACGGAATACTGGAGTGGATCCGCTCGCGGGTCCTGGTCCGGGCGGGGCTCCGCTTCGACGAGATGATCGCCAAGAGCGTCTTCAGCCGCGTCATCAGCTCGACCCTGAAGCATCCGCAGTCGCGCTCGGAATTCGCGCTGATGGATATCGACCGGCTGCGGGAATTCCTGACCGGCTCCGGCCTGATCGCCCTGTGCGACCTTCCGTGGATGCCGATCTTCCTGGCCGTCTGTTTTCTGTTCCATCCGCTGATCGGCTGGATCGCGCTGATCGGCGCGGCCATCATCTTCGCCATTGCCATCGCCAACGAGTTCATGACGAAGAAGCACCTGTCCCAGGCGACCATGGCCGGGCAGGGCGCCATGCATTTCTCCAATTCCACGCTGCAGAATGTCGAAGTCATCCGTGCGCTCGGCATGGAAGACAGCCTGCGGTCGCGCTGGAGCGTGATGCATCGTGGCATGCTGGAAAGCCAGGCCATTGCCAGCGACCGCTCCGGTGCGCTTCTGTCCATGTCGAAATTCGTGCGCATGGGCCTTCAGACGGTGATCCTCGGCGCCGGCGCCTATCTGGCGCTTGAAGGGGCGATCTCGCCCGGCTCGATCATTGCCGCTTCCATCATGATGGGACGCGCGCTGCAGCCGGTGGACCAGGTGGTCGGCCAGTGGAAGCAGTTTCTCGGTGCGCGCCAGGCCTATGACCGCCTGAACAAGATCTTCGTGGAAATGCCGGAAGACGAGGACAAGCTGCCTTTGCCGGCGCCCTCCGGCACGCTCCTGGTCGAGCAGCTGGCCGTTGCCGCGCCCGGTGCCAAGGCGCCGCTGGTGCATAGCGTGACATTCGGCGTCAATCCCGGCGAGGCCGTGGCCATTGTCGGCCCGAGCGGCGCGGGCAAATCGAGCCTGGTGCGGGCGCTTGTCGGCGTGTGGCCGCCGGCGGCCGGCACGATCCGGATCGACGGCTCCGAACTCCAGCATTGGGATGCCGATTCGCTCGGCCGTCACCTCGGCTATCTTCCGCAGAATGTCGAACTTTTCGCCGGTACGATCGCCGAGAATATTTCCCGCTTCCGCGAGGATGCGACCTCCGAGCAGATCATCGAGGCGGCCAAGCTCGCCAATGTCCACCAGCTCATTCAGAACCTGCCGGATGGCTATGATACCCAGATCGGCGTCGGCGGCCGGCAGCTGTCGGGCGGCCAGCGCCAGCGCGTCGGATTGGCGCGTGCCCTGTTCGGCGAACCCTCCGTCATCGTGCTGGACGAACCCAATGCCAATCTGGACAGCGAGGGCGAAGAGGCCCTCAACCAGGTCATCATCCACCTGAAGGCGATGGGCAAGAGCATCCTGTTCGTCAGCCACAAGATGAGCCTGGTCGCCATGTCGGACAAGACGCTCGTCCTGGCGCAGGGACGCATGCAGGGCTTTGGCGCAACGCGCGACCTTCTGCAGCCCAAGCCTGCCGTGGCGCCGGTCAGTGCGCCGCCGCAGCAGCAGCAGCTGGCGCCGGCCGAGGCTTCTTCGGAGCGCAGCGTCGCATCCTAAGTTTCGCCTTGGATTGGGTTCATGGTGCCGAGGGCCTGCATTGGGCGCCAGGATTGAGAGCCGAGACCCTTGAGAAGTGAAGAACACCGGCGCATGACGGCGCCAGAAGGAAGTCAATGTCCGAGATGACGACATCAAAGCCTGTCACCAAGCGTTCCTTTTCTCCACGGCCCTATATCGCGGCCGGCTATGCATCCGTGTTCCTGGGCTTCGGCGTTTTCGGGACCTGGGCGGCAACCGCACCTTTGGCCAGCGGTGTCGTTGCCCATGGTGTCGTATCCGTCGAGGGCAATCGCAAGACGATCCAGCATCTGGAAGGCGGGATCGTCTCCGATATCGTCATCAAGGAAGGCGATGTCGTCAATCAGGGCGATATTCTGATCAAGCTCGACCCGACCCAGGCCATGGGCAATTATACCGTCTGGAGCACCAAGCTTCTCTATCTGCAGGCTGCCGAGGCCCGTCTTGTGGCGGAAGCCAAGGGTGGCGACCGGATCGAATTCCCCGAGAGCCTGCTGAATAGCCAGCAGCCGGAAGCCAAGGCGGCCATGTCGCTGCAGCAGAACATTCTCGAAACGCGCATGAAGACGCGGGACGGCCAGGTGGCCATTCTGAAGTCGCGCATCGAGCAGCTGTCCAAGGCCACGGACGGTTTGTCGAACCAGCTGAAGGCCATCGACAAGCAGGTCGCCTCGATGAACGAGGAAATGGACCGCATGAACAATGGCCTGAAGAATGGGGCCGTGGCGATCAACCAGCTCTCGCAGATGACGCGTCAGCAGCTGGAAATGCAAAGGGTCAGGGGCGAGGCGGATGTCGATCTGGCGCGGATCCGCGAGACGATCAGCGAAACCGAGCTGCAGATCGTCCAGACCAAGCAGGAATTTGCCGACAAGGCCGTGAGCGAGCACAAGGAAGTCCGCGACCAGATCGAGGAGGTCCGCGAAAGGGCCCGCGTGGCCAAGGACGTGCTGGAGCGCACCACCGTGCGCGCACCGGTTCGCGGCATGGTCCAGAATATCCGGGTCCATACGACCAATGGCGTCATTCGTCCGGCCGAGCAGCTGCTGGATATCGTGCCGCTGGATGACGACCTTCTCGTCAATGCGCAGGTTCGGCCGATCGATATCGACAGTGTCACCTCGGATGCCAAGGTGGAAGTTCGCTTCTCGGCCTTCTCGTCCAAGACGACGCCGGCCATCTACGGCGAAGTGTCGGTGCTCGGCAGGGATGTCATTCAGCCGGAAGGCAATCGCGAAGCCTATTACCAGGCCCTGGTGCGGGTCGATGACCAGAATGTTCCGCCGGAAATCAAGGGTCGCATCGTCGCGGGCATGCCGGTCGACGTGATCATTTCCACCGGCGAGCGCACCTTTGCGCAATATCTGACGAAGCCGCTCATCGATTCCTTCCATAAGAGCATGAAGGAAAAATGATGACGCCGCTCGCCTCAGACGGCCGGCGGAGCTAGCGATCCGCATGGATGTCGTCCTGTCGGTGCAATCGGTCAAATATCCGCTGACGGGTATTGGCCGATATACCTATGAACTTGCCCGCCATCTGCCGCATCTGCCTCTGGTGGAGGCCGTTCGCCTGTATAATGGCGAGCGCTTCCTCGATCATCTGCCCGATGCGCAATCGCTCAGCTCGCAGGCTGCCGAACGGGCCGCCACCGGACCGGTGCAGCGGCTGAAGCGGGTGCTGGCGCGCAATCAGATGGTGGTGGATCTCTACCGTTTCTTGAAATCGCGCAGCGAGACCTCGCCCTTTGCCGGGCTTGAAAACCATATCTATCACGGCACGAATTTCTATGTGCCGCGCTTTCCCGGCGTCTCGGTGATGACCATCCACGACCTGTCGGTCTTCACCATGCCGCATTTCCATCCGCGCGAGCGCGTCTTCTATCTCAGCCGCGAGGTGGAGGAATCGATGAAGCGGGTCAGCCGGATCGTGACGGATTCCGATTACATCAAGGCCGAGATCGTGTCGCATTTCGGCTATGCGCCAGACCGGATCAGCGTTGCGAAACTGGCCTGCGGCGCGGAATTTCGCCCCCGCACGGCGCAGGAGACCGCCGCGACGCTGTCCCTCTACGATCTCGTCCATGGCGGCTATGCCTTTTATGCAGGGACGATCGAGCCGCGCAAGAACCTCGCCAATCTGATCGAGGCCTATGCGGCCCTGCCGCTTGCCGTTCGGCTGCGCCGTCCGCTCGTTTTGTCCGGCTATAAGGGCTGGAACAACGAGGATATTCTGGAGCGCATCGCGCGCGGCCAGCGGGAGGGCTGGATCCGCTATCTCGGCTTCGTCTCCAATGATCATCTGCCGGAACTGCTCGCGGGGGCAGCCCTGTTTGTCTTTCCCTCATGGTATGAAGGGTTCGGCCTGCCGGTGCTGGAGGCCATGGCATCGGGGGTTCCGGTCATGACCTCGCCTGCCTCCTGTCTGCCGGAAGTGGGCGGCGAGGCGGTGCTCTATGCGGCGCCCGACGATATTGACGCGATGACGCGCGGAATCGAACAGGGGCTTTTCGACGAGGCCTGGCGTCAGGGCGCGCAACGGGACGGACTGGCGCGGGCCGCGCAGTTCAGCTGGCAGCGCTGCGCCGAGGAAACCGCCGCGGCCTATCGCCTGGCGCTTGACGGGCGCCTGTAACCGATATGATCCTGCCGGTATCCTTCGGCGCAAAAATCGATTAGAGCATGTCGCGCAAAAGTGTTTAACGGTTTTGCGATGACGACATGCTCCAGGAACAACCGCATGTCGCGCAAAAGTGTTTAACGGTTTTGCGATCACGGCATGCGCCGGGAAAGAACCTCATGGCGCGCAGACATATGCGGCGCTCTTGCGCCAGGGACATGCGTGAAAACAAGAACCTGAAGCATGATCGCGATCGGAAGATGGCAGCATGCGATAGAGCGAAGGCCTGCCGCCACCAAGACATGCGGGCGAGGACAATTCCCAATCCATGTTGAATGCGATCTGGAACTATCGATATTTCATCGTCACCTCCGTGCAGGCCGATTTCCGCAACCGGGTGGCGCGCAGCCGGCTTGGCCTGCTCTGGCTCATCCTGGCGCCGCTGGCGCAGATCGTCACCTATGCCTTCGTTCTGTCCTCGGTCATGGCGCAGCGCCTGCCGGGCATAGAGAGCCCCTTTGCCTATGCCATCTACCTGATGGCCGGCTTCCAGGGCTGGCTGCTCTTCGTCGAGATCGTCAGCCGCAGCATGAATGTCTTCATCGAGAGCGGCAATGTGCTGAAGAAGATCGCCTTTCCGCGCATTGCCCTGCCGCTGGTGGTGGTGATCAGCTCGATCATCAACAATCTGATCTTCTTCATCGTGCTTCTGGCGGTCTTCACGCTGGCCGGTTTCTCGATGGGCTCGGCGCTGATCTGGCTGCCGCTGCTGATCCTCGTCAATGCGGCGCTGGCCGCCGGCCTCGGCGTGACGCTCGGCGTGCTGAACGTGTTCCTGCGCGATATCGGCCAGATCGTGCCGATCATCATCCAGTTCCTGTTCTGGATGACGCCGATCGTCTATGTGAAGGATATCCTGCCGCCCGCCTTTCAGACCGTCATCAAGCTCAATCCGCTGTTCTGGCTGATCGACAATTATCATCGCGTGATGGTCTATGACGCGCGGCCGGACCTGGTGGTCCTGTCTCTTCTGGGGCTTCTCGCGATCGTTTTCCTGGCGCTCGGCATGACGCTGTTTCGCAAGGCGAGCGCTGAAATGGTGGATGTGCTATGACAGGCGTGGTCATGTCGGTCGACAGGGTCGGCAAGGTGTTTCGGCGCCACACCCATGAATTGCACCGGATTCTCGGCTGGTTTTCGATCCCGGTCGGGGCGCCGGAAGAGCGCTGGGTGCTGCGCGACATCAGTTTCACGGTGGAGGCCGGCCAGGCGCTCGCCATTGTCGGGCGCAATGGCGCGGGCAAGAGCACGCTGCTGAAGCTGATCACCGGCACCATGCGGGCCAGCGAAGGGGAAATCGGCCTGTCGGGAAAGATATCGGCCATTCTCGAACTCGGCATGGGCTTCAACCCGGATTATACCGGCCGGCAGAATGTCTTTCATGCGCTGGGACTGATGGGCTACCAGCACAGCGATATTGCCGCGGCACTTCCCGATATTGCCGGCTTTTCCGAACTCGGCAGCTATTTCGACCAGCCGCTGCGGGTCTATTCCAGCGGCATGCATATGCGGCTGGCCTTTTCGGTCGCCACCGCCTTCCGCCCGGATATCCTGATCGTCGACGAGGCGCTGTCGGTGGGCGACGCCTATTTCCAGCACAAGAGTTTCGACCGCATCAAGGAATTCCGCCGGCTCGGCACGACGCTCATCCTCGTCTCGCATGACCGGATGGCGCTTCTGAGCCTGTGCGACCGGGCCATCCTGCTCCATGAGGGACGGATTGCGCTGGATGGCGAGCCGGAGGGCGTGCTCGACTATTATAATGCGCTGCTCGGCCAGAAGGAGGCCGAACCGATAAAGACCGAACAGGGCGAAGATGGCCGCATCCGCACGCGCTCCGGCTCACATCATGTCGAGATCGTCGAATCCCGGCTCGAGGATGCGGCGGGCCAGCTGGTCGATACGGTCGATGTCGGCGAGGCGCTGGTGATCAGGGTCAAGGTGGAGGCGCAGAAGGATGTGCCGGCTCTGGTCTTCGGCTATGCGCTGAAGGACCGTTTCGGCCAGACGCTCTACGGCACCAATACCCATTACAGCGCCCAGACGCTCCACGCGATCCGCGCCGGCGAGGCGCTGGAGTTTTGCGTCGGCTTCGATGCCAATCTCGGGCCCGGCACCTATTCGATCGCGCTTGCCTTGGTCGGCGGCGAAAATCATCTGGACGAAAATTACGACTGGCGCGATCTCGCCATCATTTTCGAGGTGACCAATGCCAGCCGCCAGGTCTTCGACGGCAAGGCCTATCTGCCGTCGACGATCCGCGTCACGCGCGACGCGGAGGCAAAGCCCGGACCCTCCACGCGCTGATGCCTGGCCTGTGATCCGCACATGAAAAAGCCGGCGCGGGGGCCGGCTTTGAGACATCGTGATCTTTCGTCGCAAGATTGAGGGCGTCAGCCCTTCATCAGGCTTTCGAGCGCCGCCAGGCGCCTTTCCAGGGCCGTCAGGCTGCTCTTTTCCTGCACCGGAGCGACAGAGGCGCCGGAGACAGCCTTGTCTTCCATCTGCAGCAGGCGATAGATGGCCGGCTCGTTATAGCTCAGCATGGTCAGCGTGAATTCGCGCGGCGGCACGTTGAGAGCGGCGGCATAGGCCTCGTAGCGATCGGCGGGCACGCGGCCGCGGCCGGCTTCGATCTGCGAAATGAAGGTATAGTATTCAATACCCACCTTCACGGCCATTTCCCGCTGGCTCATGCCCAGCGCTTCCCGCTTCTCCTTCAGCCAGAGACCGGCTTCGCGACGCAGTGCCGCCGCCTCATCCTTGTTCTGTGCCTGCTGAATAGGGGAATACATGTGCCTGCCCTTAATCCGTCCGTTACGCTGCCCTGTGGCGACAGGTATACAGTGAATTATTGATCATTGCAAACTGGAATCTGTCCAAAAGGTGTCACTAATGAGAAAAATTTTCTTCCGGATGTCGTGTAATCGCTTTTTGGCAAGAGAAATCAGCCATTTGAGCTGCTTTACGGGTCATAAATTGCGCATTGCAACGCTGACTTAATGAGAAAATTTGAGACAAAACGTATAGTGACTTATTGAGTAGTTGCGTGCATCGCTGTACTTATCGCCGCGACCATACAACCGGTCGTTCCAATCGAGAGGAATTTCATCATGGCTACCATCCAGGGCGTATACGTCGCGCTGTTCGGCCGTCCGGCCGACCCGACGGGTCTTGCTTATTTCAACTCCGTCACCAACAACGGAGCAAACCTGTCCGGCATCAACAACCTGTCTGGCACGGCTGAGTATCAGGCTCGTTTCACCGGCCTGAACAACATCCAGATCATCAACTCGATCTATCAGTCGCTGTTCGGCCGCGACGCCGACCTGGCCGGCCTGAACTTCTTCGCTGACGCGCTGGCCAAGGGCACGCTCAACATCAACAACATTGCAATTGCGATCCTTGACGGCGCCCAGGGCAACGACAAGACGATCGTGACCAACAAGGTTGCTGCTGCTGACCTCTACACGAAGGCTCTCGACACCGGTTCGGAAGTTGTTGCCTACTCGGGTCTGGCTGCTGCCGCCCAGGGCCGCGCCTTCATCTCCGGCGTTTCCACGACTGTTCCGACGGCTGCTGCTGTTGACACGGCAGTTGCTGCGATGGTTTCGGCTTCTAACGGTGGCGGTACCGGTTCCGCTGGTGTAACGCTTGTTCTTGGTACCGGAAACGACTTCATTTCTCCGACCGTTACGTCTGATGCTGCCAAGTCGACGGCTGGCAATGACACTATTGTAGCTACTACGGCATCGGCGCTCGCTTCTACCGATTCTATCGATGGTGGCGCCGGTACGGATACCCTCAACGCCCCGGTCGCAGTCGGATCGATCGCGCCGGTTCTTAACAGTGTTGAAATCATCAATCTGACTGGCCCTTCCGCCAATCTTTCGGCTGGTGCCGACAACACTGCCGCTGGCCAGAACGTTACGTTTGATGGCACGAACGTAAAGGGTGCGCAGCAGCTCAACATCTCTGGTGTTAAGTTGGTTTCCGATGACACCAGTGGCACCGCTCTGCAGGGTGCTTCGCTGGCCACCACGGGTGTAGACAAGGCAGTTGTTGTTGGTCTGAAGGATGTTGGTAGCGTTGCAGCTGCCGCGGCCGCGAACGGCGACACAGCTTTCGTAAACGTTGGCTTCTCCAGCACCGGTGGCAGCAGCGACAGCGCGACCATCAGCGTTAACAATGTCACGTCTGCCAATGCTGCTAATGCCATTTTGCAGGTTGGCGTCGCCGGCATTGAAAACCTGACGATCAACACCACGGGCGCAGCTAGCTCGTTTGCACTGTCTGACGCTCAGTTCACTAAGCTGACGATTGGCGGTGACAAGGATCTGACGCTTGTAAACGCAACGGGCAACAGTGCGCTTAAGACCGTCGATGCGTCTGCTCTTACGGGTAAGCTCATCTACACCGCAACGGCGAATGGTGAAACCATCTCCGGTGGTAAGGGCGCTGACTCGATCACTCTCGCTGGTGGCTCTGACACTGTAGTCTACACTGCAGCCAACAAGTCTACGCTGGTGGCAATGGACACTATCTTCTCCTTCACCGCTACGGGCCAGGACAAGATCGACCTTAAGGCGTTTGGCCTCTCAGCCACGACGATCGGTGCTACTACCCTTAACCCGGGCGCAGATCAGGTTGGCCTGTTCTCCTCGTCTACGGGCGGTACCGCAGCAACCAACTACATCGTGTTCAACGACACGACGAAGATGATGTATGTGGATCTGGACAAGAATGGCAACTTCGACGCGACAACCGACTTGGCGTTCAAGCTGGACAGCGTAAGCGCGGTCAACATCGATAAGACCGACTTCCTGCTCTAATATTCTCTGCTTAGTTGCAAACATGCAAGGCCTCCGGAGAGTTCCGGGGGCCTTGTCATTTCTATTTGTAAGATTAGGAGCGAGTCGGCTTAAGGATGAAGCAAACCCTTATTGCCTCCCAAGAACCTCGATGAGGAAGTTGCCCTTCCGACCCTTAGCTCGCTTCTGGAGCAGTCCGTCGGCTGATCCGCAATTGTCTTCTGACATGTAGTGATCAAATAGGCACGTATGTATGACAGGATAGCCTTTATAGCTCTCCGGCGGCAAGCTGAGTTCGATAATTACGAAAGGCGGCGGACTAACGCATCAGCCCGCCGCAATGATGATGCAATACTCGCACGGTACTCTAAGTCTACTTTACCGGGGCACTAATATCGAACACGACGTGATTAGTGCCTATCAGTGTGACGCCATCTTTGTCCCAAGCTTCCAGTATGAGATCATAAGTGCTAGTCGAGAGGTTGTCAGCCTTTGGGGTGCTATCAAACCACGAGATGTTCTCGATGTTTTGCGTAACTAGCCCTATGCCAGTCAAGCCGTCCTTCCCACCATCGCCGCCGTCGTCAACGATTTTAATTGTGCCATCGGCGTTTGACCAAATGTACTTTGAATTGGTGGTGTTTGAGTGGTTGTTTGTCGTTTTTAGTGGGTCGACTGCAATGGTGCGGCTGCCAAGGGTAAGCTCAACAAACTCAGTATCGGCGCTGCTGTCGATGTCGATTTTTAGCTTGAACACGTTGCTGGAAAGCGGGCTGTCTTTCGACGCAATCGAATACGCAAAGCGTGCATCGTCACCGGCGCTCAGTTTGAAATGAACGAAGCCATCGGCGCCGAGCTCACCTCCAACCGGGCTCTGTCCTTTCATCCGTCCGCTCAGGCCGAGCTCAATTCTTTCGTTAGCAAAGCTTGCGACGGCAAAATCCTTGTTGGAATTGCCAGAGCCAGCCCAGAGTGTTGAAGTGCTGTTCCAGGAAGCGTTCTCAGACAAGGTCGCGTTTACATTGGGCGCCGAGTTTCCGACTAACTTTATCGCAGTGTCAGCGATCTTTGTCGTCGTGCCCTTATAAAATGCTTCCAACTTAATGTCGTATTGCTCCCCCGCGTTCACTGCTACAGGTTTATTGTCCTTCCAAGCTATCGCTTGAATGTTCTGCGTTATCGAGGCGTTGCCGCCATCATCCACAATTTTGACCGCTCCGTTCGACCAGACATATGGGGAGTCAGCATTCGTAGCGTTATTGGCTCCTGTTCCCTCACCTCGCCCTAGATTCAAGGTGAAGAAGTTAGTCCCGCTCGTGCTATCAGTATCGATTGAGAGCTTGTAGTCGAAGAGGTCCAGGTCGATCTTCTCGACACCGCTGGTCGGTGAGATGCCTGCGGAATATGCAAAACGAACATCTGAGCCTGGATTTACGCTGTAGATCGCTACGCCATCCTTGACCGCCGCCGGCGCGACGTCGAAGGCTTCTGGTTGTAGCGCGCGTCTAGTGCCAACTCGACCTTGTGATTCTGATTGCCGGTCGCGGTTGTGATATTCATTCCCGTTGCAGGATTCCCCCCACCCGCAAACAGCTTTTGGCCTGCCGCAGCGTTGGCGATGTCGCCAACCGTTTTGGTGATACTAAATTGCTCTGGTGTTGGAGGGTTGGAAGTTCCTGGATCAGTCCCTGTATTTCCACCACCCGGCGCCTGACCTTGGCCCGGCGTCGCGCCGTCGTTCAGGTTCAGCCCTGTGTTCAGAGACGTTTGCACCTGGGCAGGGGTCGGGATCGAAGCCGGATCGGTCGTTACCGTCTTGATGAAGGAGCGGGCGAAATCGGCCGCGGCGAAGCCAACATAGGCACCAACCTCAACCGGCGTATCGAGGCTGGCGGTGAAGACATTGGCGGCCGTCTCGCGGTTCTGCACGAGCGTCAGGTCGCTGCCCTTGGCGCCGTCCAGAATATTGATGGCGATGCTGCCGATGGTCTGCTTGCCACTGGCGAGCTGCTGGGTGAAGAAGGCGAGGCCCGCGGCATCCGGCGCGCGGTCGAAGAGCGCCTGGTAAATGCTGGTGATGAGGGCGGAATCTGATTGGCCGGCAAAGCGCGCGGTTGCTTCCGGCAGCTTGGTCATCACATCGATGACCTTTCCGAGATCGGCGCCGTTTTTGCTCTGCTGGGTCCAGTAGGCGAGGCCGGCCGGATCGGCCGGGCGGCCAAACAGGGCCAGATAGACTCCCTGAATCGAAGCCATTTTGTTTCTCCCGATGATTCTACACGAATGACGTGCAGTCGGGACGAAAGCAGTTGTTTCCCCAAAAAGCTTCAGCGCGACTGCCTCTGCAGTTAAGGGTAGAATTTAGAATTAAGCAATATTTAATATTAATGAAGGGTTAATAGGCGAAATCTCCTGCCGAATTATGGCGGAGTATCCAAGCTTGCATTTCTCACTTTGTCTCGTTTGGGAACAGTTGTTCCAGAACGGAGCGTGGCCGCGCCGCTGGAAAGACAGGTCTGCCGGATTTCGGTCAAGTTCCGGCCCAGCTTCGGCCGCAGCCGTGACGGCCTGGTCGTCAACACGTTGCCGGCGGGGTGCCAGATGTGCGCCCGGCCTTCTACCCGGGCCTTCTGCCCGCACTTCTGACCGCAGTGCGGCAGGTCTGCGGGGTAGGCTCTCTCTCTTTGTTTCTACGCAGTCCGGACGCAAAAACCGCTGACGCATTTTTGCTGGACCTGCTTGTCTTATGATTTTCTTGCTTCTTGGTGAGATAAAGAAGCGCCGGAGAGGACGGCCCTCCTCTTCCGGCGATGGGGGACGGATCGTGGACATGCAGGCCGCCAGTCTTGCGAATGCCGGGCCGAGCTAGAGTGTGATCGCCCCCATCTTTTCCAATCGTCCTGAACGGATACCCGAGCTTTGGGCTCGGATGACAAGCATGGGAGATCAGAAAAGATGACGGATATTACCATCGGCGCAGACATCTCGAAAGACCATATCGATCTGCACAGCCTGCCGGATGGCCAATCACTGAAGGTTGCCAATGACCGCAAGGGATTTGCCGCCATTGTCAGATGGATCGGCGCAAAGACAGTGGCACGCATTGTCTATGAACCCACCGGCCCTTATCACAAGGCCTTCGAGCGCTTCATGATGGTGCAAGGCTTGGCCCTCTCAAGGTCAATCCCCGCCTTGCAAGGCGCTTCGCGCAAGCCACTGGCAGACTTGCCAAAATAGACCGGATCGATGCTGGACTGCTGGCGCGTTACGGCGCGCTTCTTCAACCGCGCATTCTTGAGACCGACACGCAAATCCGCAATGATCTGAAAGAGTTGCATATCGCTCGTCTGGCCCTGATCAAGGACAGGACCGCCGCGAAGAACAGGTCGAAGACCCTGTCCAACCTGCTCTTGAAGAGACAAAATATCGACAGGCTTCGGCAGATCGAGCGGCAGATCAAGGCCGTGGATGAGGCCATCATGGCCTTGATTATCGAAGATACGACCCTGAAGGCCAGGTTCGATATCCTTGTCTCGATCCCCGGCATATCTCAGGTCACGGCCTTCACGCTTCTTATCGAGATGCCGGAACTGGGCGAATTGGAGGAGAAAACAGCCGCAGCCCTTTGCGGTCTTGCCCCCATGAGCCGCCAGTCCGGACGATGGACCGGACGCGCTTTCATCGCTGGCGGGAGGGCCATCGTTCGGCAGGCACTTTACATGCCAGCCCTCGTTGCCTGTCGTTTCAACCCGGACCTCAGTGCCAAATACGACCAGCTCAAAGCCGCCGGAAAACCACCGAAAGTCGCCATAACAGCAGTCATGCGAAAGCTCATCGTGCTGGCAAACGCTCTCCTGCGGAAAAATCGAAAATGGACGCCAAAACCCACTTGATCAAAACGGATACTCTAGCTCAGCAGGAGCACGAGCGGCAGGAGCTCTGCCAGAAGCGTCAGGAGACCGACGGCGATCAGGGCGCGATCCTTGAGCGCATCCTTTCGCGCGAGCGCGGGATCGTCGGCCGCCTCGATCGGCCGGGTCTTGCCCGGCGGAAAAATGTCGATCTTCTGTTTCATCCGGCCTTTATCGCATTCCCGCGATCCTCTGGCTACTGCTGGCCGGCCTGCTGATCGCGCGTCCGGCGGCTTTCTGTCCCGGCACAACGCATCAAAGCGCGATCCGTGCCCGTGGCCTCCTTCCGGCGCGTCCGTGAACGGGGATCGGCGCGCCGCCGCATGCCGTCCCTGCATGGTTAAGCAATTGATGTTTTATTCAATAAAAATGCGCTAAACAACTGAAATATATATCAAAATTTATCTCGTATTGTCTCTTCCAGCAACAGGCAAGGGGCATAGCGGGTCATGGCAAGTATTGCGTCCAACAGTGCAGCGGGTTCTTCTGTCATCGATAGTCTCCTGACGTCGGCCCGCTGGGCAGGCGGCTCTGTCTCCTTCGGCTTCACCACCTCGGCCGGCCAGTATGGCGGCGCCTATGGCTATGGCGAAACCACCAAGGGCTTCCAGGCGCTCACCAGCACCCAGGCCAATGGCGTGCGCGATGCGCTCTCGCAATGGGCCGAGCTCATCAACCTGAAGATCGTCGAAACCGGCGGCGAAAGCGCCGATCTGCGCATTGCCGCTTCCGCTCTGCCGGCCACCGCCTGGGCCTATACGCCATCCACCATCGCCGAAGGCGGCGATGTCTGGTTCGGCACGGCCAAGGGCTATTACACCAATCCGGTCGACGGCACCTATGCCAAGATCACCATGATCCACGAGCTCGGCCATGCGCTCGGCCTCAACCATCCCCACCAGCCGGTCTTCGGCGCCGGTGGCAGCGGCTTTGTTGCCGATGACGGGACCGGTGCGGCGCTCTGCCCCTGCTGCGGCGGTGCGGCGCATGGCAATGGCGGCAATGGCGAGGCCGCTCTGCTCTCGCCGTTGGGCGCCAATGGCAATGCGCTGGATTTCGGCGCCTCGGCGGCCGCCAGCGCCATCGATGCCATGGCCTATACGGTGATGAGCTATTCCTCCTATGCCGGCGACGGCCGCGGGGGCTATACCAACGGCACCTATGATTATGCCCAGACGCCGATGATCCGCGATATCGCCGCCATCCAGCATCTCTACGGCGCCAATTTCGCCACCCGCAGCGGCGATACCGTCTATTCCTGGAATGCCGCGACCGGCGAGAAATTCGTCAATGGCCAGGGCCAGGGCGCGCCGGGCGCCAACAAGGTGTTCGAGACGCTCTGGGATGGCGGCGGCCGCGATACGATCGACCTCTCGGCCTATGCCAGCAAGCTCTCGATCGACCTGTCGCCGGGCGGCTGGATCCATTTCGGCAATAGCCAGGTGGCCAATCTCGGCAATGGCCAGACGGCGCCCGGCAATGTCGCCATGCCGCTTCTTTATCAGGGCGACCAGCGCTCGCTGATCGACAATGCGGTCGGCGGCGCCGGCAATGACCTGATCAAGGGCAATCTCGGCAATAATGTCCTCATCGGCGGCGCCGGCGACGACCGGATCGAAGGGCTTGGCGGCCACAATATCCTGTCCGGCGGCACGATCGGCAAGGAACTCTCCTATCTCGGCCTCGATCGCGGCGCCCTGATCTCGGTCATTCCCGCCATCAGCGGTCCGGATGGCACCGATAGCCTGATCGGCGGCAATGGCAATGACATCTTCATCGTCCAGACCGGCGACGACATGCTGGAAGGCAATGGCGGCCTCGACACGCTGGTGCTGGATGCAAGCCTGGCCGAACTCAGCCTCAGCGGTTCCGCCGCAAAGCTCGTCATCGGCTTCGGCAATGCCAAGATCACCGCCGGCAATCTCGATTTCCTGGCCACCAAAGACGGTATCTTCGCCATTGGCGGGTCCGATGCCGCCGCCGATACGGCCTCGCTTGCCACGCTGCGCCACGATATTTCGCTCGTCTACAATGCCGGTCTCGACCGCACGATCGACACATCCGGCCTTGCCTATTGGTCGGGCGTGCTCGGCAAGGGCGGCTCGCTGCGCGATCTGGCCAGCGGCATCATCAATGCCGACGAGTTCACCAGCCGCTTCGGCAATGCCAAGGCCATGGATGATGGCGCCTTCGTTCAGGTCCTCTACAAGAACGTGCTGGATCGCGCCGGCGAAAGCGCCGGCCTCGACTACTGGACCGGCACGCTGTCGAGCGGCGGCATGAGCCGCGCCGATGTCCTGGTCGGCTTTTCGCTCAGCGCCGAAAACCGCGCCGCCGTCGACAGCCTGGGCAAGGCGCAGGCCGGCACGGCGCCGGGCGGCGTCGATCTGGTCGCCGTCACCCAGGCGCACTGGTATGATCTGTGGGCCTGACGCTCAGAAAAGGTCGATGCCCCCGGCCGGGCCGGCGCCAAAACCGCCCGGATCGGCTCCGAGGCCGAGCACCGAGGCCTGATCGGCGAAATGGCCGGCAAGGGCCACGGTGACCGTCTGGGTGGCGCTGTGGCCGGCCGCATCGGTCGCCGTGACCATGAAGCTCGCCACTTCCCTGTCGCGCAGATAGCCGGCATCCTGCAGGCGGATGGCACCGCTGTCCTTCTGGATGGCAAAGGCCAGGGCATCGGCGCCGGAAAGGCTCCAGCTGTTGAATTCGATATTGTTGATGGTGGCGGCGGTCAGGATCACGCGTCCCGTCTCCGGCGCATGATCGAGCTTGACGAGATCCGGCGACGTGAAGATGAGGACCACCGGTTCGCCATCGGCCGGCTTTTGCCCGCCACCTGGAAAGCCGCCTGGCCCCCCTGGAAAGCCGCCAGGCCCCCCTGGAAAGCCGCCAGGCCCCGTGATCATCGCCAGGCGGGAAATGCTGTCATCCACCCCGGCCGGGTCGGCCGGCCTGTCGGGCCGCACCTCGGCGAGAAAGGCACGCCCTGCCTGCGCGCCGGCGGCTCCGGCATAGGATTGCTGCTCCAGCGGCAGATCGAGATGCGCGCTGAACAATTCGGCCGCCGCCAGTTTCGAGACCGCAATGGCCTGATCGCCGGCCCTGGCGCCATCCAGCAGGGCAACGCCCAATCTTGCCCGATCGAGATGTCCGGCCTGCAGCTCGGCCAGCCAATAGGCCAGGCCCGCCGCATCCGGTGCGCGACCGAAGACGGAATGATAGAGGAGCGAAACCGCCGCCTTGTCGGAGAGACCGGAAAAACGGGCCTGAAACTCCGGCTGCGATGCCAGCGCGGACAAGCCGCTCCAGTCGCGGCCGTCTTTGGTCAGTCCCGCCAGATAGGCAAGGCCGGCGGGATCGGCGGGTCTGCCGAACAGCGTAACGAAAACGCCCTGTAAGCTGGCCACGGCAGTCCCTCATCCGCATTGGCGTTATAGGAGATGTCGTCATGACACAGGCCCCTATCGTTAACCAAAGGTAAACTTGACGCATGGTTAACCCTGCGGGTCTTTGCGGCGCCGGAACGCAAAAACCGTTCCCTCCCGGCCTGTGATGCGATAGAGCGCAAGGAAACAGGATGAAGCAGGAGCTTTGACGGACCATGTCCGACCATATGCCGACAATTGACGAGATTCTGGCACGCGTGCGGGCCGAGACTGCGGCCGTGGCGGTCGAAGACACTCCGCCTGCCGGTCGCCGTCAGGGGCTGGGCACCATTCCTCTCGTCCAGGAGCCGGATGATGGCGAGATCATTCCGCTGGGCCGCCCCTTCTATACGATCGAGGAATTCGCGGCACTGGACGACGAGGATTTCCTGCGCAATGCCTATCGGGTCCTTTTGGGACGCGACATGGATGGCGTCGGCCGGAGCTATTACCTGCCGGCGCTGCGCCAGGGCCATATCAGCACCGTGCGGGTGCTGAGCGCGCTGTCGCGCTCGACGGAGGGCAAGGCACGCGGCGTCAAGATCCGCTGGCTGCTGCCGGCGGCCGCGCTCGACCGTCTGGCGGGCCTGCCGGCGATCGGCAAGCTTTTCGAGCCCTTCATGCGCTTCATCGTGCGCTCGACCACCCAGCGCCGTCTGGCCCTGCTGTCGGAACGCCATGCAACGCTGATCCACGAAATCAACGGCACGCTGTCGGCCATCCGCAAGAACCAGGCCCTGCTCGATGCCGGGCATATGGAAATCGAAAAGCGGACCGCGGTGACCGAGCACAGGGCGGCCGAAGCCCGGGCCGATGCCGAAACCTCCAAGGACAGGGCCGTCGCCTCGCTCTCGGAAATCCGCTCGATCCGCCAGGAGATCGTCGCCCAGCGCACGGCCCTCAACAGCCTGATCGCCGAGGCGCGCGCCAGACTGCCGGCCGAGCATCAGCCGGCCGTGACCGCGCTGGAAGAGGCTTCGCTCGATTCCCTCTATGTCGCCTTCGAGAACCGCTTCCGGGGCTCGACCAGCGAGATCCTGCGGCGCTCGGAACGCTATCTGCCGATCTTCAGGACCAACAAGCCGATTGCCGCCGGCGGCGTCGTCCTCGATATCGGCTGCGGCCGCGGCGAATTCCTCTCGCTCTTGAAGCGCAACAATATCGCCACCCGCGGCATAGACCTGAACGGCGCCATGGTGGCGGAGGCCAAGGCGCTCGACCTCGACGTGCTGGAAGGCGACGCCATCGCCTATCTGCGCTCGCTGCCGGATCACAGCCTGGGCGCCATTACCGGCTTCCATATCGTCGAACATATCGGCTTCAAGGACCTGGTCAGCCTCTTCGACATCGCCAACCGGGTTCTGATGCCGGGCGGGCTCGTGCTGTTCGAGACGCCCAATCCGGAAAATCTCGTGGTCGGCGCCTGTACCTTCCATTACGACCCGACGCACAACAAGCCGCTTCCGCCGGATTATCTGCGCTTCGTCGCCGAAGCCCGGGGCTTCACCAATGCCCGCATCATCCGGAAAGATGAAGACTGCGACCTGACCCAGCCGGAAAGCGGTTTCGAGCCCCAGGAGGTCAATGACTGGTTCCGTCAGCCGGCCGATTATGCGCTCTATGCGCAAAAGCCCTTGGCGGAAACGGCCGGGGATGGCCAAGCCTGATGCGTGTGGGGATAGCGACGGTTCATACACCCGGCATTCATGGCGGGGCGGAATTTCTGGTGGATGGCCTGGTCGAGGCGGTGCATGCCGCCGGCCATAGCGTCCACAAGATCTCGATGCCCTTTTATTTCGAGCCTGTCGATGCCGCGGCCCACACCATGGATCAGGCGCTGGGGGCCAATTACCTGCCGTTCAATGGCGGCCGCATCGACCGGATGATCTGCCTGAAATTCCCGGCCTATATGCTGCGCCATCCGGACAAGCGGGTCTGGCTGCTGCATCAGCATCGCGCGGCCTACGACCTTTACGGCACGCCCTATGGCTGGCTGCCGGGCAAGCCGGAAACCGATGCGCTGCGCGACGACATCATCGCCGGGGACAATGAGAGCCTGGGCGGTGTCGAGCCCGGCTCGGCGCGGGCCGTCTTCACCATTGCCGAGCGGGTCTGCCAGCGCCTGCGGGATTTCAACAAGATCGAATCCAGGGCGCTGTATCATCCGCCGGCCAATTGGCAGGAATTGCGCTGCGAGGAGGCGCTGCCCTATGTCTTCGTGCCGAGCCGGCTGGAAGGGCTGAAGCGGCAGGATCTGATGCTGAAGGCGCTGGCCGCCTGCAAGACGCCGATCAGCGCCGTCTTTGCCGGATCGGGCGGCATGCGCAGCCATCTGGAGGCCCTGGCGGCGCAGCTTTGCCTGAGCGACCGCGTGCGCTTCGTCGGGGCCGTCAGCCGCGAAGACATGCTCAACCTTTACGCCCATGCCGCGGCCGTCTTCTTCGGCCCGCTGGACGAGGATTATGGTTACGTGACGCTGGAGGCCATGCTCGCCTCCAAGCCCGTCGTCACCTGCCGGGATTCCGGCGGCCCGCTGGAATTCGTGGTGGATGGCGAGACCGGTTATGTAACCGATCCCGAACCGGACGCGATTGCCGCCGCCCTGGAAAGGCTGATGGGCGATGCGGCGCTGGCCGGCCGGCTCGGCCGGAACGGGCGCGCCCGCTACGAGGCGATGAACATCAGCTGGCCGCATGTGGTGGAAACCCTGCTGCAGGACCTGCCCCCCTTGCCTGCCCCGCATGCAAAGGACTTCTCCCTATGAAGATCGCACTCGTGACGCCGCATCCGGTTCCGCTGGCCTTAGGGGGCGCGGAAAACCTGTGGTGGGGCCTGCAGCAGCATTTCGAGGAAGAGACCGAGCATCGCTGCGACATCATCTCGGTGATGGCGCCGGAGAGCAATTTCTGGGATCTCGTCAGTTCCTACGAGACCTTTTCCAAGCTCGATCTGTCGGCCTATGATTGCGTGATCTCCGGCAAATATCCGGGCTGGATGGTCAAGCATCCAAACCATGTCTGCTATATGCTGCACCGGTTGCGCGGGCTCTACGACACCTATCCGTCAAGCCAGCATCATCCGGACATTCTGAAGCATCCGCGGCTCGGCAATCTGGCGGAATGGCTGGAGGACGGGATTGCCAATCCGGATCCCGACCAGATCCCGGAACTGTTCGACCGGTTGCGGTCCCTGCGCAAGATCGACCTGCCGCCCGAGGTCACGGCGTTTCCGGGTGCCTTCAGCCGTGCCGTCATCCATTTCCTCGACAATGCCGCGCTCTCACCGATGCGTATCCAGCGCTATGCGGCCATTTCCGCCACGGTTGCGCGCCGCAAGAGCTATTTCCCGCCGGACATGCCGGTGGACGTGCTCTATCCGCCGCCGCATCGCGACAATTACAGCTGCGGCAAAAGCCAGTATTTCTTCACCAGCAGCCGGCTGGACCGGCCCAAGCGCATCGATCTCCTGATCGAGGCGATGAAATCGGTGAAGGGCGATATTCCGCTCCTGATCGCCGGCACGGGCCCGGACGAGGCCCGCCTGAAGGCGGTTGCCGGGGAGGATCCGCGCATCCGTTTCCTGGGCTATGTGGCCGATGATGCCATGCCGGGGCTCTATGCCGATGCCCGCGCCGTTCCCTTCATTCCGGTGGATGAGGATTATGGCCTCATCACCATCGAGGCGATGAAGAGCGGCAAGCCCGTCCTGACCGCCTTGGATAGCGGCGGCCCCTGCGAATTCGTGGTGCAGGGCAAGACCGGATTTGTATCCAAGCCGCATCCGGCAGCGCTTGGCGAATGGCTGAACCGCCTGGCGGCGGACGAAGAGGAGGCCGTGGCGCTTGGCCAGGCGGCCCGCGAAAAAGTCTCCACCATTCGCTGGGATACGGTCGCCCGGGGGCTTCTGGAGGTCTCGGCTCCGCATGTGAAGACGCGGATCATCCGGCCGAAAATGACCGTGGCTACGACGTTCAAAGTCTATCCGCCGATGAATGGCGGCCAGTCACGGGTGTTCCATCTCTATCGCAACCTCGCAAAGACGTATGACGTGGATCTCGTCACGCTCAGCGCCGTCGGCGATGTCCGCCACGAGGCCGAAATCGCTCCGGGCCTGATGGAAATCAGCATTCCGCGCAGCCAGGCGCATGCCCAGGCCGAATATGAGGTGTCGCGGCTCGTCGATCACAAGCCGGTCAGCGATGTGACGGCCAATGCGCTTCTCGGCCTGACGCCGGATTATAGCGAAGCCCTGAAACTGTCGGCCATGACCAGCCGGGTCGTCATTGCCTGCCATCCCTTCATGGTGGACTGGCTGAAGCGGGCAGCGCCCGACAAGAGCTTCTGGTATGAGGCGCAGGATGTCGAAAAGACCCTGAAGACGGCGGTCTTCGGCGATCTCCCGCAGGCCAGAAGCCTGTTGCGGGAAGTGGAAATGGCCGAGCGCGACTGCTGGATCACCGCCGAGCGGGTCTTTGCCTGCGCCAATCGGGATCTCCAGGCGCTGGAAAGCCTGTATGGTCCGACCCGGGCACGCCTGTCGGAAGTGCCCAATGGCGTTTCTCTTGATGATGTCGCCTATACGCCCTTGGGTGAGCGCCGTCGCTTGCAGGGGATCGGCGGTATCAGCGGCCGGCAGCTCGCCATCTTCATGGGAAGCTGGCATGGCCCCAATCTGGAGGCCGTCGAGGACCTGATCCTGCAAGCGCCCGATTGCCCGCAGACGCGCTTCGTCATTCTTGGCAGCGTCTGCCTGCCCTTCAAGGATCGCAGGCTGCCGGACAATATGGAGATGATGGGGGCGGTCGATATGAGAACCCGCGACCTGATGCTGTCGATCGCCGATATCGCCTTGAACCCGATGCACTCTGGCACGGGCACCAACCTGAAAATGCTGGACTATATGGCGGCCGGCGTGCCGGTGATCTCCACTGAATTCGGCGCCCGCGGCCTCACCATCACCAAGGGCGAACACTTCCTCTGCGCACCGACCAGCGATCTGCCTGCAGCGCTCGCGACAATGGCAGACATGGGCGAGACGGAGCTGGACGCTCTTATTCTCGCGGCGCGTAGCCGCGTCGAAGAGGATTATAGCTGGTCCGTCATCGCCGACCGCTTCCTGGAGGAGATAGCGCAAAGCGCGTAACGGGTCATATCCTTTAAGAACAATGATGAAGGCCCCGGATCGCTCCAAGGGGCCTTTATCCCTGTCATCGGTCTGCTTGTGTTTCTCGTGCCGACCCTTGGCGGCCAGAAGGATCAGGTCAGCCAGATGCCGGCGCTGATTTCCGGCGCGACGGCCGCGACGTTTTCCGGGCTTTCGGCAAAGCTTGCCAGCACATAGGCCTTGCTTGCGCCGCGATCCAGCTGGCTTGTCCAGTAGTTCATGCCACCCGCCTCGCCCTGGCGATCGAGAACATTCTGGTACAGCCTCGACACGAAATCGTAATTGGAGGGGTTGGAGCCGTAGACAGACCGGAACTCCTGCGACTGGGCAAAGCCGAAGCCGACATCCGTCAGGCTCGCGCCGCGATCCATCTGATCGATCCAGTATTTCAGGCCGCCGCTATCGGGCGTGCGGTCGAAAGCCGCCTGATAGATGCGATAGGCCTGGCCCGCATTGCCATTGGTATCGACGGCCAGCGTCCCATTGTCGAAGCGGATGCGCTCGACATTGATGAAATCATTGTCGGATGTGCCGTTCTTCTTATCCAAAAAGATGAAGCCATTATCCGATTTGAGAAAGTAATCGGAACCGTTTCCGGACAGAACGGCGGTATCGATCCCCCGGCCGCCATCGACATAATCATTGCCGCCGCGCGTATAGATGACGTCATTGCCGTCATAGCCGGCCAGCTTGTCACTGCCTGTCGAGCCGTAGATCTGGTCGTCGCTGCGCAGCATCAGGGAAATGAAGCTCTTCAGGTCGCCGCGGCTGAGATAGGAATCGGCAAGCGAAGCGGGCGCTGAAAAGCCGTAGACCTCGCCGATGATGGAATTGCCGGCATATTGGCTGAAGCCGGTCATGGTGCCCGCCACCAGAGCGCGCCCGGAATAGCCGAAACCATAGCCGTCATAATAAGCCGTGCGGTATCCGTCGCTGATGACGTATTCGCTCGAGGTTCCGCGTACGACATCCCCCGACCAGAAGGTCGGATCGACAAGATTGGTTGCGGTATAGGCGCGGGATGTCGCCATGTCAGTCCTCCATTTCAAGATGATGCCATCGGCCGGCAGTTCAGCGCCTCGGATGGGTTAATGCCGCGTACATCATGTACTATCGATAGAGGGAGATGATGCGCAATGGCACAGCGTCAAGGTGTGGCCCGGCCATTTCATGATCCCGCCTGCGGCCCTCATGGCCGAATGCGTCCATTCTTAAAAAGCGATTGCGGCAAATTTTGATAGGGAGCCCAAGTTTTGCGCTGCCGATCGCGCGTCTCCGTCGATCCGGTTAAACCCGGGAAAAAGCGCCTCGGAAGAAAACGCCGGGCCGAAAGTCCCTGCCGTAAGGCCATGGATTTCCACGCAAACACAACCCATAGCGACGCCATTCAACCCCTAGCGTCCATGACAGCAGGCAAGAAGTTCGCTGCACCTTCACGACCGATAACTATCGCTTATCAGAGGTTAGCCATCTAACACGATTCTCTTGCCATCTCGCCCTACTGTCTGTATGTTAAGGCCACATTTTCGACGAGGCACACCATGTCCGAGCCCCAGCTTTCCATTCGCAGCAGCAAGGCGCGCGATCTCGCGCATGCGCTGTCCCGCCGGACGGGCCAGCCGATCAACCGGCTCGTCGAAATCGCGCTCGAGCGCTATGATGTCGAATTGAGGCAACAGGATAAAAAGCATCCGCTGGATGCCGTCTGGGAGCTTGCAGCAGAAGGTCGTCGCACTGTTCCGGCTGGTACGACCTCTGCGCATGATGATCTCTATGACGAAAACGGTCTGCCCATATGATTGCGATCGACACCTCGGTTCTTGTCGCAATCGTCCTAGAGGAGCCGGAAGCTGAAACATTCAAGTCGGTCCTCCGGCAAGAAGAGATCGTTGTCGGCTGGCCTACTCTGTTCGAAACCAGAACGGTTTTGACAGCCAAACGCTTTTCCAATCCGGCTGACATTGTTTCCCGGTTCGTTGACGCGCCAAACATCATGCCGATCGCTTTCAGCGAAAAGCACTATCGTGCGGCTGAATCCGCGCTGGACCGATACGGCAAGGGCCGACATCCAGCGGGTCTGAACATGGGCGACTGCTTCTCCTATGCCGTTGCCGCAATCGCCAAGGCTCCGCTGCTCTTCAAGGGTCAGGATTTTTCGCAGACGGACCTGAAATGTCATCCCGCCTCCTCCACCGCCTGAGCGGGACAAGCGACCGGGGCTGGCGCGCGGCCGGAAGGCGGCGGCAAAGCCACATCAGATAAATTTGCTTATCAAGCGATCCTGTATTCTCGCGAAAAACCTTGGATCTTTCGAAAAACAAGGCTTGGTTGCAGTCACATTCCCGTGAGAATGCGATGCTTCCTCGGATTTTCGGGGATAGGTGACGGAGATATTCATCCCTTGGCGTCAATTTCTCCGCCACAGCCACCGAAGACGGAGGAATGGATGCGGCTTGAGATCATCGACAGCGTCGCGCGGTTGCATGCAATCGGCGAGGCCTGGTCCCGCCTGGCGCAACGGACGCCCTATCCGATGTTGCAACACAGATGGATGCTGTCGGCCGCGGAAGCCTATGAGGGGCAGGTTCACTTGCAGGTCTTTGCCCTTTGGGATGGCGAGAGCCTCGTCGCCCTTGCGCCCTTGGCGCGGTTTCACCGGGGTCCCGCCGCTCATCTCCAATGTCTGGCGCGGGATGTGGGGGAACCGGATGCCTTCCTCTATGCCGATCGTGCGGCGCTCGATGCGCTGGTCCTGGCGATCCTCCGGCAGGGCCTCGCCCTGAAATTGTCGCATCTCTCCCGCGACGGGAGCGAATATGCGGCGGTGAAAGCGCTGGGACGCGGCGCCTTGTCCATTGAAAGATCCGGAAGCGGTCATGCCGCCCTCCTGCCCGCCACGCAGGCGCAGCTCGACGAGGGCCTGTCGAAGAGCGCGCGGACCATGCTGCGCCGCAAGCAAAGGCGCGCGGAAAAATTCGGCTCCGTCCAGTTCCTGATGGAGACCCTGCAGGACGACAACCGGGCGGCCTTTCTGCAGGATCTCGTTCAGGTGGAAGCGTCCGGCTGGAAGGGGCGCAACAAGACATCGCTCAGCCATAACGAGGGGCAGAGACGCTTCTTCGACCTCTATCTCGGCCGCATGGCGCCAAGCGGCGCCCTGCGCGGCGATCGCATGCTGATTGATGGCCGCACGGTCGCCATTCGCCTTGGCCTTCGCTCCGGCGGACGTCTATACGAGTTGAAGATCGGCTTTGACGAGGCCTTCGAAGCCTGTTCTCCGGGCATTCTCCTGACGCATGAGACGCTGAAGGCGTCGATCGCCGAGGGCCTGACGGTGCACGAATTCTTGGGCGTCGGGGAGAATTGGCAGAGGCACTGGCCGCTGCGGCGTCAGGAACAGGTCACGGTGCGGCGCTATCCACCATCCCTGAACGGGGCATGCAATCTCGGCCGCGATGCCTTTGCCCAATTGGGCGGCCGGGTGGCGCGGGCGCTGGCCGCAAGGCGCTGAAAGATCGCGCGCCAGCGCGCCGCCGCAACCGGCCGATCCCCCCCTCACCTTCAATAGCCCCGATCCTTGAGCCTCAATCGTCTGGATGCGTGGTGGCGGGGGATGGCTCGATCTCCCGCCCGCCCAGGAACCAGCGCGCGGCAAACCAGGTCAGACTTGCCCAGGCGGTTCCGGCCGCCCATCCGCCCAGCACATCCGTCGGATAGTGAACCCCAAGATAGACCCGGCTGCAGCCGATCAGAAAGGTCAGCAGGAGGGCAATCAGCGGAAAGAACAGCCGCAAGGCCGCCGTCTTTTCCAGCCGGGACAGGAGCGCTCCGAGCGTGAGATAGGTAATGGCCGACAGCATGGCGTGGCCGCTGGGGAAACTCAGATCATAGACATCGACGAGATGCGGCACGAGATCCGGCCGCGGCCGGGCCACGCCGAGCTTGAGGGCACTGCTGAGCAACCATCCGCCCAGGATCGAGCCGGAGACGAAAAGCGCTGTGCGGCGCGAGCCGCGCAGCAAGAGATAAAGGACGACCAGGCCCGTCATCAGTGCCAGCACGGTCGTGCCGCCCATGGCGGTCAGGTCGTTCATGACCTTGGTCAGCCAGACAGGGCCGATGGGAACCGAGGGATCGGAGGCATCGCGCAGGGCCAGGAGAATGCTCTCGTCGAACTGGCGGGTCTCGCCTTCCATGATCTCGGAGGTGAGGCTGACGAAGCCAAGGGCAAAGACGGAGGCGATCAGGACCAGAAGCCAGGCCCGATATTCCAGGGCAGCCGAGAGCCGCGACAGATAGGGTCTCGAAAAAGAGGGAAAATGCTTGAGCATCACGACAGGAGAGACTTTCGCAGGCAAGGCAGGATCGCGCGGGATCGATGCTGAAAACTATGGAACAGGGACAAGGAAAGACAAGGTCCGGCGAAGGGCCTCTGAGTGAGGCTCGGAACTGAAGCTAGCACTGGAACTCACAAAGACCAGGAGAAGGGGCAAGCACAAGGGGCTGAGCGGCCAGCCTTACCAGGCTGCGCCCAAACTGCGGTAAAAGATATCTTAACACACTGGAAATAGAATTCGCCTGAGAAAATCCCAGGTGAACAGGATAAAGAAGCGGCGTCCCCTATGGCTGGCACTACGGATCTCGACGAAGGCATGCAGGGTTCCAACCGTGCCGAGGCCGTTTCTCAAATTGATTTCGCCTATGTTTCGGTGACTTTACGTCATCACATCGCGCTAATTGCCGCTCTGGGAGTCCTATTTTTAGTTACTTCGGCAGGACTATCTTTCCTTATCCGTAATTATTACGTCGCAACTACTGGTATACTCGTTGATCCGGAAGGCTCGCGTATTGTTCAAAGCGAAGTCGAAACCAATCGGAACTCCACAGAAGCACGTGCGCTCAACCAACAATTCATTCTGACCTCCGTCAAGGTTCTATCGGCGGTCGTCACTTCGCAAAATCTAGCGGATGACCCAGAGTTTGGCGCCACCAAGCCCTACGAAGCCGATTCACAAAAGCGGAAACAAAAGGCGCTAGAAGCCCTTCAACTAGTCACTACAGCAACACTGAACAAATCAAGCTTCGTTGTTAACCTGTCCGTCACCACCCATGATCCAGAAAAATCGGCACGGATCGCCAATACGATCGCGCAGACCTATATTGAAACGCGCGCCTCGATGAATAACGGCTTCCTGCGCCAGGCCACGACGGATCTGTCGGCCCAGCTGGCCAGCCTGGAAAAGGCGGTCGAGGACGGCGACCGCGCCGTCCAGGCCTATAAAGCGGAGCATAATCTCGTCGATATTGGCGGGCGCCCGACGGTGGAACAGCAGATCACCGAGGCCAATACGGAGATTTCCCGCATTTCGGCCAGCCTGGCGGATAATCGCGCGCTGATTTCGGAACTGGCCCTCGCCCGCTCGAACCCCGAATATTTGCGGCTGACGCCGGATGCCTCACTGACGCCGGCCCTCATCGAATTGCGCACGCGCTATCTGGCGGCGCTGGAACAGCAGACGGTGATGCGCTCCTCCTTCGGCGAGCGCCATCCTTCCTTTCGCGGCGCCGAGGCGAGGACCCGCACCATTTCCTCCCTGCTCGACAAGCAGCTCGAGGATTTCGCCACGTCCCTGTCGCGCAATGGCGACAAGCTGAAGAGCCAGCTGGAGATCCTGCGCAGCAATCTCACAAACTACAAGAACAGCCTGAACCAGAATGACGAATCCATGGTGCGTCTGCGCGAATTGGAGCGCAAGCTGGCCAGCGACAGGCTTGTCTATGAATCCTTTCTGCTGCGCACCCGCCAGCTGACCGGCCAGGAACAGACGGTCAGCGAAAATCCGCAGATCATTTCGCCGGCGCAAGCGCCGTTGCGTAAGAGCGGACCACCTCGCGCGCTGATCGTTGCTGGCGCCACGCTTCTCGGCCTGCTATTCGGTTGCGGCATTGCGCTCTCGACCGGCGGGCCCGAGGCAAGGCGGGAAAAACGCGGCCTTCGAGAGGCGGCCGCGGCGCAAAACCATCCTGACGAGGGTGATCGCGACAACCGCCAGAGCCGAGGCCGTACGCCCCTTTTCCGGCGTCTGTCCGGTTTGGGAGCCTGGATGGGGCGCAGGCAGCCGCCGGCCAAAGAGCCAGTGCTGGCCTCCGCGCCTGTTGCGTCCCTCATTCAACCCCCTGCTCAACCTGCTGCTGAACCCCTTGTTCAACCCGGTGTCCAACCTATCGCCCAGGCTCCTGTTCAGCCTCTTGCCCAGGCCCCGGCTCCGGCTGCCATGCCGGTTTCGGCCTCCACGCCCTATCTCGATCTGGCGCGCAGATGGGCCAGGGAGGCCAAGGCCCGCAAAACCCATTGCATCGCCCTTTACGCCGCAAAGCCGGGCTTTGCCGAAACAGCCCTGCTGCTGGCCAATGCCGTGTCGCAGCTGGGGCATCAGGTCCTGCTGGTGGATGGCGATGCCGATGCCAGGCTGACCGAACTGGCGGCAGCACAGCAGCATCCGGGACTTCTCGATGCCGTGTCGCTGAACCGCATTGCCGGGGAGTTCATCGCGATCTCGGAGACGGCGGACGGCTTCTGCTTCATGCCGGCCGGCCAGGTGCAGCGCCCGAGCGCCACCCAGCCGCCGGCCCGCACGCGCAGCCTGCTCGACCTCGTGCCGCGGATCAGCACGCTGACCGACTGGCTGAGCGAGGGCGGCCACCGTTTCGATCTCGTCATCGTCTATCTCGGCCCGCATGCCTTGAGCGGTGCGCTTCCCGCCATCGAGGCGGCCGCCAATACATCCCTGGTGATGGGCAATCAGCGGGATGTCCAGACGGTGGCCGATATCATGTCCCGGCTGAAGCGCCGCGGGATGAGCCCTGTCGAACCGCTCTTCATCAGCGACGGCCACCAGAGTATTGCCGATGCTGGATGAGCCCGACCGCCCGCAAGACGCCCTCCTGCCGCAGTCTCAGCACCGGCCCGCCGCAGCAGGTCGTCCCTTGAAGCGGGTGGTTCTGATCAATGATTTCTCGGTGGCCCGCGGTGGCGCGACCGTTCTCGTCCTGCTGCTCCTGCGGCTGTTGCGGGCACAGGATATAGCGGTGACGGTCATCGTGGGCGATGCCGGCGCGGCTCCGGAGCTCCAGGAGCTGGGTGTCGAGGTCGTGGCGCTCGGCCAGCAGGCCCTTCTGGCGGGCAATCCGGTCCGCACCGCCATCAACGGCATTCACAATCAGGCGGCGGCCGATCTTCTTTCCGGCTGGATTGCCGCTCACGATACGTCGGAGACGGTCTATCACGTGAATATCTGGTCGCAGATCCTGTCGCCGGCGATCTTCGTGCCGCTGCGGCGGGTGGCGCGCCGGACGATCATCCATGCCCATGATTCCTTCCATGCCTGTCCGAACGGCGCATATATGGATTATCGCCGGCAGGAGCCCTGCCAACGCGTGCCGCTGGGTGTCTCCTGCCTGACTACCCATTGCGATCGCCGCTCCTATCCCCAGAAGCTCTGGCGCGTGGCCCGCGAGGCCCGTCTCTGGGCCGCCATGGGTCGGACCCCGGACTGGGCGCGCATCGTGATGATTCATGAAAAAATGGCGGCGGGCCTGCTGCGTGCCGGCTATGAGCCATCGATGCTGACGACGATCCGCAATCCGGTTCTGCCCTTTTCCAGCACCCGCATTGCCGCGGAGGATAATGACCGCTTCATCTTCATCGGCCGGCTGGAGGAGGAAAAGGGGCCACAGGATGCCCTGGCGGCGGCGGAACGCGCCGGTCTCTTAATCGATATCATCGGCGACGGCCCGTTGCGGGCCAAGCTCGAAGCCCGCTATCCGCAGGCACAGTTTCATGGATGGCGCAGCCGCGACGAGATCGGCGCGCTGATCCAGAAGGCCAGGGCCATCGTCATTCCATCGCGCCTGCCGGAGCCCTTCGGCCTAGTGGCCGCGGAGGCGGCCGCCAGCGGCGTGCCGGTCATTCTGACGGACATGGCCTTCCTGGCCGATGAAGTGGTGTCCAAAGGCATGGGACTGGCCTGCCGCACCCAGGATCCGGACGATTTTGCCGCGGCCTTGCGCCATATCGCGGCCCTGCCCCATCCCGACATGCAGGTCATGAGCGAAAATGCCTATGCCAGGGGCATGAGCCTTGCCAATACCGAGGCCACATGGCGCGACGCTGTGCTTGCTTTGTACAGCGAGGTGCTGGCCAGCAGCATTGCAAAAATTGGCTTGATTGGAAGGCATACCAAGCCGCCCGCACGGACAAGTTGATCGGAGTAAGGGGGTTTAACAAGAGGTGGCTAGGTGCCCTTGTGACGGTACCCAATTAATGGCAAAGGAAGTAAAATGGAATTCATTCCCATAGCTCTATTCTGGCTGACATTGGCCTTCGCAATAGTAAGCCGGGGACCGTTTATATTTTTCTTCTTGTTCTGCTCCATGTCTTTCGGCTCCTTCTCAGTCGTTCCGCCGGCTCTGACCCAGAATCTGAGTCTTACGCCGACACCCGTCATCGCCCTTGCTTTCATTGTCAAGTATGTCGGTGGGCGGAACAGTGCTTCGAATATCATTAATATTGCGTTACAACCGTCGCATTGCCTTCTACTCTTCCTCTTTCTAATAACAGCGATCTGGACGACGATTTTCATGCCGCGCATTTTCGCTGGCGCAGTGAATATAATTCCAATGCGGCTGGATGACAGCACTTACATAGCCGCGCCGCTTTATCCAACGCAGCAGAATATTTCTCAGTTGGGCTATCTGGTAATCTCAATATTTACCACACTGACCTGCGCCCTTGCATTTCAGGCGCCAAAAACCCGCCAGCAGGTGCTTTTAGGCATGTGCATGGGAGGCGTTATGGTCGTACTGACTGGCTTCCTAGACGTGCTAGGTCTTGGTCCATTATTGGACATCTTCAGGACGGCGACGTACGACTATCTAACAAATGTTGAAATTGCTGATGTTAAGCGGATTGTAGGATTGATGCCAGAAGCGTCCGTATATGGAGCTCTTTCTGTAACCTTCTTGACAGCAATCTATTTTTTTCGTCGCGCAATAGCTAACTGCTACGTCAGGCAAATTCTAGCTCCTTGCCTAATTGTTCTTCTTGCTCTGTTTTCGCTTTTATCAACCTCATCATCCGCCTATGGCGGACTGGCCGTTTTTGGATGCATGGCTACTACGGAATGGGTATGGCGTTGGGTTAAGGCAGAGCAAGGTAGCCTTGCGCGAGAGGGACTCCTAGTTGAATTTTGGTCATTTGTCATAAGCCTTGCTGCCGTCTATGTTTTACTGTTGATAGTTCCCGCCTTGTTCGAGCCCTTCGCCAAGCTGGTCGATACAATCATTTTTCAAAAGAGTACGTCAGATTCATACGAAGAACGAACTATGTGGACTCTGGTGTCGCTAAATGCCCTTCTAGACACCGGCTTCTTAGGCGTTGGAGTTGGATCCACACGGGCTTCAAATAGCATCGTTGCAATTTTTAGTAGTTGTGGATTGCTTGGTGGTCTTTTTTATTATGGTTTTGTTCTTCAGACATTTCTGCGTGCGTCAGCGAATGGCTCCGATGTTGATAAGGCCGTGCTCAATGCAGTCCGGTATTTCCTGCCACCCGTCATTATCCTCGGCGCACTGGCTGGTACCTCACCTGATTTTGGCATTATGAGTGCCTGTGTCTATGGCTTAGCAGCTGCCGTGACAGGTCCCCAGTCGCTCACCATTTCAAGACGCGCAAAGGAAGCTCTTCCCCCTCATGCCCACCAATCTACCTGATGTCCGATCCTAAAGTGGCGGCACTCTCTGAAAAAACCATTCGTGCTGGGTTCTGGACCATCGGCGCCCGCTTGATCTCAAGGGGGCTCGACTTCCTGACCCTTCTAGTATTAGCCCGCTTCTTGGGACCTGCTGATTTCGGCCTGGTGGCCACAGCGATGACAGTCATCTTTGTTCTTGAAGCCGTTCTAGAGCTGCCGCTAATTTCGGTCTTGATCCGCATGCCCGAGATCAGCGATCGCGCCTACAACACCGCCTTTACCCTTGGCCTGCTGCGCGGCCTGCTGTTGACTATCATAATGATCACTCTCTCTTATCCCCTCGCCCTCTTCTATGGTGATGATCGGCTCATGATACTGATCTCAACACTTTCTGCCGCACCAGCTCTGCGGGGAATGGTAAGCCCCCGGATGGTTATTTTCGATAAGGCAATGAGTTTCCAGCAAAGAGGCATGCTAGAAATCGTTAGCAAGGCGGCCGCCGCCGCCGTAGCAATAACTCTCGCAATAGCGACTCAAAACTACTGGGCGATTGCTGCCGGTACATTGACTGTGCCTGCAGTAATGGTGATTTTTTCTTATGTTATAGCCCCAATGTGGCCACGCCTGACTATAGCTGATTGGCCGTTATTCGAGCGAATGATCAGCTGGAATCTTGTGTCCCAGACCCTGACCGCGATAAATTGGCAGATGGACCGGATCCTGCTGCCACGCTTTGTTGACACGGCCGCTTTCGGTCGATTTGCGGCGGCGAATGATCTGGCCTCACTACCGTCGCAGGCAATCGCGATTCCTGCCACAGTGCCTTTAGTATCAGCTTTTGTAGTCGCACAAGAAAACAACCGTCTAAGAGAAGCTTATCTTAAAAGTAGTAGTGGCTTCTGTTTGGTGCTACTGCCAGTCTTAGTGTTTTTGGCAGTCTGTTCTAACCCGGTCATCAACGTCCTACTTGGGCCCAAATGGACAGAAGCTGCGCCCATTCTGGCGGGCCTTGCGCTTGTTGCAATACCCACCCTGCCCACCATGCCGGTGTTCCCACTAGCTCTGGCACTGAATCGGTTCCGTGACCTTGCTATCCGCTCAGGCGTTGAATTCCTTTTTCGCCTTCCCCTGTCTTTGGCCGGCGTCATCCTGTTTGGTATACCAGGCGCGATCATAGCGAGATTGGGAAGCGCGATAGTAGTGTGTATGTCATCTCTCATCCTGACAAAAGCAATGTGCGGTATCGGTTTACAAGATCAGCTGGCCGTTACGATTAGGCCTTTTATGGCCGTCATTCCGGCCTGCGGCGCACTTTTGGTCTGCCAGTATGCCTTCAGATATGATGATCAACTCGTCATTGAACTCTTCGCGACCGGTCTAGCTTACTGCCTAACTTATACCGCCTCCGCTGTCGCTTTCTGGTATATGGCGGGTCGCCCTGAAGGGGTGGAAGCTAGCATCCTCGGATTGGCAACATCATTGATCCGAGCTAGATGACAATCAATTAACAGCGTCTCATGACGCCACTCCGATGCTTAAACAAAACGCCCGTCACTTTCGCCGTTCCAGCGTTCGATGGCGCCGGGAAACCGGCCCCGATCGGCCTGCCCCATGGCTTCGAGCCAGCCCGGCACGACATCGGTCGAACGCGTCAGCTTCGTCACGCGATCAGGATGGATGCCCAGTCCCATGGCGGAAAAGGGCCTCAGAAGCATGGCGGCGAAGGTCACGACGGCCTTGGGCACCAGGACGGTGCGGGCCCGCGGCATGTGGCGCAGGCGCAGGCTCTCGACAATGTCCTCCAGCGTGTAGCGATCCGGATAGCAGCCGTTGAACAGCACGAAACGCGCCTCCTGCCGCTCGGCGAACTGGATCGCATCGAGAAGATCACCGACATAGAAACAGGCCTTGATCGTATCCCGCCGGCCCGGATAGACGAAGAAACCCTTTTTCAGAAGGGCCGCCATGCGGGTGAAATTGCCCCCTTCCCCGGGTCCGAAGATGACGGCCGGGCGGCAGATCACCAGCCGGCGGCCGGCCTCCTCCTCCATCCAGGCGCGCTTTATTTGCTCGGCCATGAATTTCGACCAGCCATAGGGCGATTCAGGCGCCGGCGGCGTCGCCTCGCTCTTGGTCTCCTCGCCAGGCCCATAGACCGAAATCGAGCTGGTGAAGACGATCTGCGGGATCTGAAGCCTGCGGGCAAGCGCGGTGATGGCGACGGCGCCCAGGATATTCGTCTCGTAATATTCGTGATCGGGATGGCCGGGCGTGGTGTGCACGGCGGCCAGATTGTAGATGCGGTCGATCCGCATGCCGGGATCGAAATCCGTCAGATCGCGCACATCGGCGGTGCGGTAGTCGACGCCCTCCAGACGCTCGCGCGGCGGCTTGATATCGACGGAGAGGACGCGATCGCCGACGGCGACGAGCCGGCGGACAAGATGCGTTCCGATGAAGCCGGAGCCGCCGAAAACCAGCGAATGGGTGGAAAGATCTGCCATGATAAAGGCCTCTCGAAGGGAGGTTCAACGTAAAGTTCGGCCGGGCTGAGATCCAAACTGAGATCCGGATGCCGGCCCGGATACTGGGCCGGATACTGGGGAAGGTGCCTGGGCGCCGTCGAGCCGGACGGCATGCATATCGTCTGGCGCCAGCCTCAGCCGGCCGGCCATGTCGCGCAGTTCGGGGATCTGGCCGAGGAACTGCCGCAGCTCCAGTTCGAAGCGCTTGACGTGAAAACTATGCGCATGGGCTTGGATCGCCTTGGAATCGAAGGCGACCTGACCCGCTTCGAAGGCCTTCAGGCTTTCCATCAGCGCCTCGGTGGTCTGTTCGTGGAAGAACAGGCCCGTCACCCCGTCGACCACGGTTTCCAGGGCGCCGCCCCTGGCAAAGGCGATCACCGGCCGGCCGCTGGCCATGGCTTCGAGCGGCACGATGCCGAAATCCTCGACGCCGGGATAAAGAAGCGCCCGGCAGCCGGCGAGATAGCGCTCCATCTCCGCATCGGAAACGCCGTTCAGGAAACGGACGGTCGGGCCGGCCATGCGCTTGAGCTTGGCCGAGGCGCCATCGCCGAGCACGACGAGCGGCAGATTGAGCCTCGTGCAGGCCTCCACTGCCAGCTCGATCTTCTTATAGGGCGTGATCTGTCCGGCACACAGGTAGAAATCCTTGGGCCCCTCGACCGGCTTGAAGCGGTCCACATTGACCGGCGGATGAATGACGGTGGAGGAGCGGCGGTAGAATTTCATCACCCGCTTGGCCACATAGCCAGAATTTGCAATGAAATGGTCGACGCGATGCGCGGTGGTGACATCCCACTGGCGCAGCGCGGGCGCCGTCAGCGCCAGCATCCACCGGGCGAGACGTCCCGCGCCCTGCCGGTATTGGGGATAGAGATCCCAGATATAGCGCATGGGCGAATGGCAATAGCAGACATGCACGGCATCGGGCCGCGTGATCACCGCCTTGGCCGGGCCGGCTTCGCTGGAAATCACCAGGTCATAGGCGGTCAGATCGAAGGATTCGAGCGCGAAGGGCATGAGCGGCAGCATTTTCTGATAATGCCTGGCGCCGCCGATCTTCTGCAGGAACGAGGTGGTGATCTTATGCTTTTTCAGCTTGGGGGACAGGGTGTCCGGATCGGCGACCAGCGTGAAGATATCGGCATCCGGAAAAATATCGCAAAAGGTCTCGAGGACCTTCTCGCCCCCGCGCATGCCTACCAGCCAATAATGTACCAAAGCGACTTTCAAGGCGCGACCTCGTAAAACATATACGCATACGTGCTTCATACAGGGGGCTTATGTAAATCCTGCTAACCGCAATGCTCCATTTTGGGCAGGTAGGCTTACACTTCATTCACCATGCCGGGAAAAACCCGGGTATTCGTTATCTCATTAGAGAGAGTTAAACCTTAACTCCTGGGTCTGAAGGACATCCGGACGGGCGGGACGCCCTGCCCGCTGAAGCGGGCATAGAAAGGCCGGAGTGCCGCGAAAGCAGGCATAAAACGGCGGGCATGCCTGCCGAGGCGACAGGATACCCCGCGGGGGCGGGCATTGGGGCGCAAGGATCAGGCAGGATGGGGGAAGACGGATTGCACGAGCCGCCGGATGAGACAGGCAAAGCGTCAAACGCCGCAAGGGGAAGCGCAGCGGGGAACGTAAGAGAGAGCTTACCGAGAAGCGCCGCCATGACGCAGGACGATTTTGCCGGATGCGTCATCGTCATGGCCCATCCGGATGATGAGATCCTCTGGGCGAGTGCGCTGGTAGCCGGCGCCCGCAAGATCATTCTCTGCTATACCGAATCCGCAGACAGTGCGGAGGTGACGCAAGGCCGGCGGCAATTGCTGCAGAGCTTTCCGGTGAAGACCGTCATTTCCCTCGATATTCCGGAATCCGGCACCTATCAGTCGACGGACTGGACGCGGCCGGTGGAGACCCCCTACGGCATTGCCTGCAGCCGCAACCGGGATCGCTATGCCCGCAATTTCCACCGGCTCGTCGATGCCTTGAGCGGGCATCTTGCCGAGGACGACGTGGTGGTCACCCATAATCCCTGGGGGGAATATGGCCATGAGGAACATATCCAGGTCTATCGCGCCGTCTGCGCGCTGAAGCAGACATTGCGGCTTCGCCTCTTTGTGTCCGGCTATGCGAGCGACCGCATTCTCTATTTCATGCAGCGCACCATGCCGCGGCTGGGCCGCGTTTCCGCGCCGCTCTTGACCGACAAGGCCCTGGCCGCGCGCCTGAAGGCGCATTACCAGGCGCACCGTTCCTGGACCTGGGACGATCATTACGACTGGCCCGATCACGAATGTTTCTACGAGATCGCCGCACCGGATGCGCCCTTGCGGCCGGGCACCGGCACGCTCTCCTCGCGCCCGGTCAATGTGATCTGGCTGGATGGATCGCTGCCCGCCTGGCGACGGCTCTATCGCAGCCTCAAGCGGCGCTGGCGCGCGCTGATCGATCGCGGCTCGGCCTGGAAAAAGCTGGTTTGACGCCGACTTCAAAGCGGACTTTGTAAAGTCCATTTGACAGAGGACGCGCGGAAGCCTGTTCTACCGCCCACTGCCCGCTACTGCCTACCGTTTCCCCTACTCGCATTCGCAATTTGCAGCCCGGT